>NZ_LOHZ01000032.1 GCF_001601575.1 Thermovenabulum gondwanense | reverse complement strand
ACAACGAGCTACGTAAAGCTTATTTCTTTCTTCTGGATTCATTGATAATATCATCCTTTCATTTTACCACAGTGAGTGACATTTTCACTGAGAAATTTTAAGATGACATTATCACAGAATAACTACAAAGATGAATAAAAAGATATTGACATTTTAACTAATTACTATTATAATTTTCCTAAATACAACTTTAATATAAAAAAGCGATGACGAGGAAAATTAAAGGATTTACCTCAAAGAGAGCCGGTGGTTGGTGTAAACCGGCAGGTGTCCTTTATTTCCGCCTCGGAGTGCTGGTGAAGAACCGGACGGTTTAGCCGTTAACAAAAATGAGTGCGCATATAGGGTGGCACCGCGGTGAAAAAAACCGCCCCTTTTAAGGGGCGGTTTTTTATATTCATATGATTTAAAAAGCTAAAATATTAATTTATTAATAAACTAAAATAAATAATTGATTCGTTAATATTAAAAAAAGTAAAAATATTTGGAGGGATTAGAAATGAAAAAATCAAGACTCAGGGTTCCCGGTCCAACTGAAGTGCCGGAAAAAGTTTTAAACAAAATGGCTCTCCCCATGATAAATCACAGGGGAGAACAATTCAGGAACCTCTTTTTGAAGGTTTCCGAGGAAATAAAATATGTATTTCAGACCAACAATGATGTACTTATATTTCCTTCGGCAGGTACGGGTGTTATGGAGGCTGCCATTGCGAATTTCTTTTCTCCCGGTGACCATATTGTTTCTTTCCAGTGCGGTGTTTTTGGAGAAAGGTTTGCAGAAATAGCAGAGAGTTACGGAGCAAAAGTGGAAGCGATTAAGGTCGATTATGGTAAGCCAATAACAAAAGAAATCGTAAAGGAAAGAATAAGCAACGATAAAAATAATAAAATAAAAGGCATACTTTTTACTCAAAATGAAACTTCTACGGGAGTATTAAACAATATTAAGGAATTAAGAGAAGCCATAGGAAATCATCCTGCACTGGTAATTGTGGATGCAATAAGCTCTTTGGGAGCCGTTGAGTTAAAAACCGATGAATGGGGAATAGATGTGGTGGTCTCTTCATCTCAGAAGGCTTTTATGCTTCCGCCCGGATTAGGGTTTATTAGTGTAAGTGAAAAAGCCTGGAATGCCTATGAAAATTCGAAAATGCCAAAGTACTATTTCGATATAAAGAATGCAAAAAATAGCTTAAAGAAAGGAGAAACTCCTTATACTCCCTTTGTTTCGCTGATTTATGCTCTTGAAGAATCTTTAAAAATTATTAAAGATGAGGGACTGGAGAATATTATAAAAGAACACAAAAGGCTTTCAAAAGTTCTGCGCGAAGGAGTAAAAGCAATAGGATTAAAACTTTTTGTTGAAGATGAATACGCATCCCCCACAGTTACAGCTGTAGAAATTCCAGAAGAACGCAAAGATTTACAAAAGTTTTTAAAAAACAAATTTAATATTACGGTAGCAGGTGGTCAGGATAGATTGAAGGATAAGATTATTAGAATTGGACACCTGGGGTATGTAGATTTTTTGGATATAATAGCGGTTATATCTGCATTGGAAATGGCAGTAGGTGATGAAAGACTTTTTGGAAAGGGAGTAAAAGCAGCAGAAAAAATATATTTTGAAGGAGGGCTATAAAATGACCAAAAGGAAAGTTCTTGTGGCCGACAAACTTTCGGAAGAAGGTATCAATATATTACAAAAAGAACTTGAGGTTGAGGTAAAAACAGGCCTTAAAGAAGATGAACTGGTAAAAATTATTAAAAATTATGATGCTTTGATAGTGAGGAGTGCTACGAAGGTAACCAGGCGAATTATAGAAAACAGCTATTTGAAAGTTATCGGCAGAGCTGGGGTAGGGGTGGATAACATAGATGTGGATGCCGCTACAGAACGAGGAATACTTGTGGTGAATGCTCCTTTTAGCAATACCATTGCGGCCTGTGAACTAACATTGGGACTAATGTTTTCTCTCGTCAGAAACATTCCTCAGGCAAATCAGAGCATAAAAGAGGGGAAATGGGAGAAAAATAAATTTTTAGGGTTAGAACTTTATAAAAAAACCCTTGGTGTAATCGGCCTCGGGAGAATTGGGAAAGAAGTAGCGATCAGAGCAAAAGGGCTTGGTATGAACGTGGTTGGTTACGATCCGTACATAGCAAAGTCTACAGCAGCGCAGATTAAAATAAAAATGGCCAATCTCGATGAACTGTTAAAAGTCTCCGATATAATTACTCTTCATACTCCATTGACAAAAGATACCTATCATTTAATTGATTTTAGAGAGTTTGAAATTATGAAAAAAGGAGTTTATATAATAAACTGTGCCAGGGGAGGAATTATAAATGAAAGGGCCCTATACGATAATTTGATAAATCAAAAAGTAGCGGGATGTGCATTGGATGTGTTTGAAAATGAACCTCCCGAGGATAATCCCTTACTGAAACTCCCGAATGTAATAGCTACACCTCATATAGGTGCTTCTACTAAGGAAGCTCAAAAAATGGTCTCAATAGAAATTGCGGAGGAAGTCATAAAAGCCTTAAAAGGTGAACCTGTAAGAAGCTGTGTAAATGCCTTGACAAATTCTTTACAAAAGGAATATACTATTTAAGAAAAATTCTTTCGGGAGGGTCATGTTTGTCTAATATTGCTGAGAGCAATGGCAGAAAAGATTTAACCGAAGAAGAAAAAAGAAGGAAAATAAAGGAGTTTGAAGAGAAATTAAGAGATAGAGAATTAAAGATGACTCCTCAACGGAGGGCGACCTTGAATGTTTTTCTGGAAAATCCTTCGAAACATTTGAGCACAGAGGAAATTTATTCCCTTGTTAAAGAAAAATTCCCGGATATTGGAATTGCAACGGTTTACAGAACTCTTCAGTTATTTGACGAAAACGATATTATTAAAAAACTCAATTTCGGGGATGGTTGTTTCCGCTATGAATTGAGTCAGGAAGAGGATAAACATTCTCACCATCACCTTATGTGTTTGAGCTGTGGAAGGGTATTTGAATTTGATGAGGATTTGCTGGATGAACTGGAAAAAGAGATAGAACAAAGAAATAACTTTGAAATAGTAGATCATGTGGTAAAATTTATAGGATATTGCAGTGAATGTAAAACAAAAAGTAAATAAGCTGTTGACTCCCTTGATAGGTGTCAACAGCTTTTATGTTTTTAATACCTTTTCCTCAAAAATACTTTACTTATTTCTGCTGATGCAAAGGGGATTAATCCAAAAACTATAATGTAAATCCAATCCTTTGCCGAAAGAGAAACAGTGTCGAAAATTTTATTCAGCGAAGGAATATACAAAACAGCAAGCAGCAATAGGAAGGATAGGGAAGTTCCCAGGAGCATAAAGGAATTTGTGAAAAATCCGAGCTTAAAAATTGATTCTGTTTCCGAGCGGGATGTAAAAGCTCTTAGCAGTTCTCCGAAAATTAATGTTGCAAAGGCGAAAGTGCGTGCTTTTTCAATGGAGAAATTTGAATTTAAAGCGAAGTAAAAAACTCCAAGTATAGAAATAGTCATAAATATGCTCTGGACAGCAATCTGAACCTTCATTTTCTTATCCATAATAGGTTCTTCTGGTTTTCTCGGTGGAATTTCCATTATATAATCTTCTTTTTTCTCCATACCCAGGGCTAAAGCAGGAAATGCATCAGTAAGAAGATTTAGCCATAAAAGTTGAATTGGCTTTAATGGAACGGGCATACCTATGAGCATAGCTGTAAATATAATTAAAATTTCAGCTATATTGCAGGAAAGAAGGAAAAAGATAAATTTTCTAATGTTAGAATAAATTGTTCTGCCTTCTTCTACGGCTGATACGATGCTTGCGAAATTATCATCAGTCAGTATCATATCGGCGGTTTCTTTAGCTACATCTGTACCCGTAATACCCATTGCTATACCTATATCTGCCATTTTTAGAGCCGGGGCATCATTCACACCATCCCCGGTCATTGCTACGATATGATTATTTTTCTTAATGGCTTCGACAATTTTTAATTTATGAAAAGGGGATACACGAGCGTAGACATTAATATCTTTTGACAGAGATGCTAATTCCTCCTCGGATAAATTGTCAAGTTCTGCTCCGGTGATTACTCTGGAATTGCCTTCGATAAGTCCTAATTCTCTTGCTATAGCTACTGCCGTATTTTTATAATCTCCGGTAATCATGACCGGTTTTATGCCGGCTTTTTTACATTTTTTGATAGCTTCTATGGATTCGGGGCGGGGTGGATCGATCATACCTATAAGCCCGACAAAAACTAGTTCGGCCTCGATATTTTCAAAAGAAGTATCTTCGGGCAATTTATCAAAGGGTCTGTAAGCAAATGCAAGGACCCTTAATGCATTTGAGGACAATTCTTCATTGACTCTTAAAATTTCCTCCCTGTCATTTGACGACATGGGTTGGACCTTTCCATCCCTGTATATTTTTGTGGAAAGATCAAGTATTATATCGGGAGCACCTTTTGTAAAAGCTATAATACCTTCCGGTGTATTATGAAACGTTGTCATTCTTTTTCTATCGGAGTCGAAGGGTATTTCTCCAATCCTAGGCATAAGTGTTTCTAAGTCGATTTTCGCAAAATTTGCTTTACACGCAGCCACTACGAGAGCGCCTTCCGTTGGGTCACCTACTATTCTATAAGTTTTTTCGTTTCCGTGTTCAAAACCGCTTTCTTCTAAGGAAGAATCATTGCATAAAGCGCCTATTTTCAGAAGCAGCGAAAGGGATGAATCTTTTGAGGGATCAATTTTTTCTCCATTAAAAATAAAATCTCCTGTGGGTTTATAACCTTCACCGGTAATATTATAAAGCTTGCTGCTTGTGAAGGCTTTCACTGCTGTCATTTGATTTTGAGTCAGGGTACCAGTCTTATCCGAACATATTACCGTTGTGCTGCCGAGAGTTTCGACTGCGTGAAGTTTTTTTACCAGTGCATTCCTCTTAACCATTCTTTGCATTCCAAGAGCAAGCACTATGGTAACTATGGCCGGTAAACCTTCAGGAATAGCAGCAACAGCAAGGCTTACGGAAGTCATAAACATTTCCAGCAATGGAATTCCTCTATATACACCGATTAAAAATACAAATCCGCAGATTAAAAGGCTCACAATACCCAGGACCTTACCCAATTCCTGAAGCTTTTTTTGAAGGGGAGTTTCTTCCTCATCATAGGATTCTAACATTTTCGCAATCATACCGATTTCTGTATGCATACCCGTAGATACTACAACACCTTTACCCCTTCCATAAGTAACGACGGTACCCATGAAAGCTGTGTTCTTTCTATCTCCCAAAGGAATTTCCTCGTTAAAGACGATATTGGCGTTTTTTTCCACAGGAACGGATTCTCCGGTCAGGGCGGCTTCATCAATTTTCAAGTTTAAGCTTTCTACTAACCTAAGATCGGCAGGGACATAATTTCCGGCTTCCAATAATACAATATCTCCGGGGACCAATTCTCTGGAAGGTACTGTTTTTATACTTCCATCCCTTATCACCCTTGCCTCGGGTGCGGCCATTTTTTTCAGAGCTTCCATAGCTTTCCCGGCCTTGTATTCCTGAATTACTCCAATAACTGCATTTAAAACTACAATTAAAATAATAACAATTGAATCGGTAATTTCACCCATAAAAACCGAAATGATACTCGCTGCAATAAGTATTAGTACTAAAAAATCCTTGAATTGTGAAAGAAGCATTTCAAAGATAGTGGGTCCCTTTTTGCCGATCAGCTCGTTGTAACCGAATTTTTCCAATCTTTTTTCCGCTTCATCGGTGGAAAGCCCCTTCACGATATGGGTGTCTAAAATTTTTGAAATTTCTTCGTGGTGAATGGAATACCACCTTTTTCCCTGCAAACAAATCCCTCCTTCAATATTTATTATTCCTTTTTAAATCCATTTATCTTATGGTTTTTAAGGATATAAAGAGTTAAATTTTGGGGAAATAAAAAGACCTTCGACACAGTAACAATGCTGTGCCGAAGGTCTTGCCATCCCGAATCAGGACGATAAAGCCAGGCAAAATTGCCGTGATGGTGACTTTATCTTATGGCTACTCCCCTTCGCCCGATAATTATTATACTAAACTGATTGCTAATTGTAAAGAATATATATAATTGACTGTTAATGTTTAATAAGATAAACTTTAAAAAGGGGGAAAAATCAATGGTATACATATTTCTAAGTCTTGTAACGGGTATTTTTCTTGGATTTTTCAGGAAAAACTATATAGAGCAAAGAAAAATCGATAATTTGATAAACGTAAGTCTTTTTTTGCTTTTATTTTTAATGGGCTTTAAACTTGGTGCCGATGAAAAGGTTTTGAAAAACATAAGCCATATAGGTTTTAAAGCGGCTATGCTTTGTATATTTTCGATTGCAGGGAGTCTTTTAATTTTGAAAGGAGTAGAGAAAAAAATATATGAGCCAGATGGTAATGACAGCGGTAATATTGGGGATTATTAGCGGATTTGTTTTTAAGAATAATATTTTTATTGTAAATCATTTAGATACACTTATTTCTATTTTTCTTTTAATTCTTATTTTTTTCATAGGCTATGACTTAGGGAAAAAAAAGGATGTTATTTATAAAATTAGGGAAAAAGGCTTAAGAATTTTATTAGTACCCGTAGCTATAGGCATGGGAAGTATATTTGGTGCGGTTATGGGGGGATTTTTACTCAAAATGCAGGTAAATGAGGCAGCTGCGGTGGGAGCCGGCTGTGGTTGGTATAGCATGAGTGGGGTATTATTATCGCAAATTAAAGGACCTGAGCTGGGTTCTATTGCATTTTTAGCTAATGTTTTCAGGGAACTTACTGCTTTTTTATTCTTGCCCTATTTTAAAAAAATAAGCAAACTTGCACCTGTTGGCGTCTGCGGTGCTACGGCGATGGATACCACATTACCATTAATTTCAAAGGTTCTTGGATTGGATTATACGGTAATATCTTTAATTTCCGGTTTTGTTATTACTATGCTTGTTCCGATTGTAATACCTTTAATAATAAAGATTCCTTTTTAATAAAATCATTACCGGCAAGGATCAAGGAGGAATAAAAGTGAAAAAAATAGAATTTATAATTCGAGCAGCGGTAATAGGAGCTGTTTATGCTTCACTGACTTACTTATTAAAACCGATAAGTTACGGTCCTATTCAGGTTAGAGTTTCAGAAGCTTTAACTTTGCTACCTTTATTAGATTCTTCTTCCGTGTTAGGGCTATTTGCCGGATGTATGATAGCAAATATTTTGGGTGGTCTTGGTCCGTGGGATATATATGCAGGAAGTTTGATTACTTTAATTGCTGCTTATTTAACCGGAAAAATGCCGAATGAATATTTGGGAGCAATATGGCCAATAATTTTGAATGCTTTAGGAGTATCCTATTATCTTTCTTTTTTATACAATATGCCTTACTGGATAACGGTATTTTATATTGCAGCCGGAGAAGCGATTGCCGTTATATTCCTGGGCATTCCTCTAATCAGGTTTATAAAAAGATCCGTATTGATTAAGTATTTTAAAAAGTGAGGGAATGTTTTGGACACGAGAGGTTATATCGAAAGGATAAAAGATAATTTGCTTTTTAGAAAAAAGAAAATAGTAATTATTACCTTTTTTTTCACCATATGCTTATTTGCAGTTTCCTATTTATTTATAAACTATAACTTAAAACCAGTTTCCGATGAAAAGATTCAAGTTGCCTTCGAAGTCGAAGAAGGAAAGAACGCCAAGCAAATTGCTGAAATTTTAAAGGAAAAAAATTTGATAAAAAATCCCCATGTATTTTATCTGTACGCAAAATGGAAGGGTTACGATACCAGGATTAAAGCAGGAGAATATATATTAAGTCCATCCATGACATCTCAGGTAATACTTTTAAAATTGGTTAAAGGAGAGACCTTTTTAGAAAAGGTTACAATTCCTGAGGGATCCACTATAAACGAAATTGCACGGATTTTTGAAGAAAAAAGGCTGGTGAAAAAAGAAGAATTTATAAAGGAAGCAATTTCAAAAAACTATAAAGAAAAATTTGATTTCTTAAAACCAATTCCCGATAATGCCACGGTAGAAGGTTTTTTATATCCCGATACCTATTTTTTCCCAAAAAATCGACCTGCAACATACTATATAGAAAAACTTATAAGGAGATTTCAGGAAGTATACTATGGAATTCCAGAGGTAAAGATTCTGGAAGAGAAGTTGAATATGAATACACTTCAGGTGGTAACCTTAGCTTCTATAATTGAGGAAGAAGCAAAAATTGATAGGGAAAAACCGGTAATATCGGCTGTTTTTCATAACAGGTTATCGAAAAATATTCCCTTGCAGTCCTGTGCCACAGTTGAATATATTTTGAATGAACATAAGGAAAAACTTACAATTGAGGATCTAAAAAAAGATTCACCTTATAATACTTATCTTTACAAAGGACTCCCTCCCGGACCTATTTCTTCGCCAGGGTATAAAGCTATTATTGCGGCTTTAAAACCCGAAAAGAACGATTATTTGTATTTTGTATCTAACGGTGATGGTTCGCACACCTTTACATCAAATTATCAGGAACATTTAAAAGCAAAGAATAAACAGGGGAAAAATAATAAATGAAATAAACTTGAATTAGTTTATATTTGGAGGAAACAAAGATGAAAATTCCGGAACTTTTGGCTCCTGCAGGAAATTTAGAAAAATTGAAATATGCAATTTATTATGGGGCCGATGCGGTTTATGCAGGAGGTAAGGACTTCAGTCTTAGAGCTAAAGCTGATAATTTTACTTTAGAAGAGTTAGAGGAAGGAATAATTTTTGCCCATGAAAAAGGTAAAAAAGTATATGTAGCTATAAACATTTTTCCTCATAATGAAGATATAGAGAACTTAACATCTTTCATAAAAAATATAGCAAAAATGGGTGCGGATGCTTTTATCATTTCAGACCCGGGAGTCCTGATGCTTGTAAAGGAACTGGCTCCAGATATAAAAATTCACCTTAGCACCCAGGCTAATTCTACCAACTGGAAAAGCTGTTTATTCTGGCATAATATGGGTGTAAATAGAATAATACTTGCCAGGGAGTTGAGTTTACGAGAAATAAAAGAGATAAGAGAAAGAGTACCCGAAACCCTGGAATTGGAAATTTTTGTTCATGGGTCCATGTGTATATCTTATTCGGGAAGATGTCTTTTAAGTAATTACCTGACCTTTCGCGATGCTAACCGCGGGGAATGCGCTCATCCGTGCAGGTACAAATACTTCCTCGTAGAAGAAAAAAGACCGGGGCAGTATTTCCCCATTTTTGAGGATGAAAGAGGCACCTACATTCTCAATTCAAAAGATTTATGCATGCTGGATAAAATTCCCGAAATTTTGGATGTTAAAATAGACAGTCTAAAAATAGAAGGCAGGATGAAAAGTCTTCACTATGTTGCACAAATAACAAAACTTTACAGAGAGGCATTGGATATTGCAGTAAAAAACCCTGATGGCTTTGTTTTTAAAGATGTGTGGAAAAGGGAGCTTTTAAAAATTACTCACAGAGAATATACCCATGGTTTTTATTTTGGAAAACCGGATGTGAATGCCCAGATTTATTCTACAAGCAGTTATATAAATGAGTATGAATTTGTAGGATTGGTAAAGGATTACGACGAAAAAACTAAAAAAGCTATTATTGAGCAAAGAAATCCGGTAAAATTAGGTGATGAAGTTGAAATATTAAGTCCTGATAGAGAAAGTTATAGCTTTGTTATAAATAAAATGTGGGACGTGGAAGGTAATGAAATCTTAAATGCGCCTCATCCAAAGCAAATTTTCCAGATAGAAGCGGAGATTCCCCTTAAGCCCTATGATATATTACGAAAACCGGCTGAATAATTTTAACAATTAGAGGAAAACCTACCTTTTGGTGATATTTATGCAAAAGGATAGGTTTTATTTTTTATATAGAGTCTTCCTGATGCTGGTGCTGATCCTTGTGTTAAGGTTGTTTTTTATACAAATCGTCGAAAGGCCTTACCTGTATGAGAAAGCTTTATCCCAGTGGATGAGACCTGAATTAAAATCTACAAGGGGTGGAATTTTTTCAAGAAATGGTGTTCTTTTACTGGATACGGAAAGAAAAAAAGTTGCTTTTATATCACCTGGTTGGCTAAAAGATGATGAAAAGAATCTATTAATAGAAGGAGAAATCATAAAAGCTGATGATTTTAAACAACCTTTTATCAAAATTACTGAACCTCAAAAAATTAATATTTTGGAGAAACTGGAAAAAATTAGTCCGGGAATAGTAATTTATAATGAAATCGAAAGGTACGGAGAGGAAGCTTTAGCTACTCACCTTATCGGTTTAGCTGGAAAAAGCGGTATAGAAAAAAAATACGATGCTATTTTAAGCCAGTCAAAAAAAAATGAAGAAATTTTTTTTGACGGCATAGGTCAACCCATAAAAGGGTCGATAAGGGAAAAGGATAAAAACAACTGGGGAGTATATTTAACAATAGATGAAAAAATTCAAAAGAAAATAGAAGAAATAATGGATGAGGAAGTTAAAAAGGGTGCCGTCGTGGTGCTGGATGCAAAAACAGGAGAGATACTTGCAATGGCCAGTCGCCCCAACTTCAAACAAAAATTTGTAGAAAACTTTCTCAACGATCCCGATTCTCCATTATTAAATAGAGCATTAATGCCGTACATTCCCGGTTCTGTGTTTAAGTTGGTGGTACTTTCTGCTGCCTTAGAAGAAAAGCTTTCAGACCTGAATGAGGTTTTTAACTGCCCGGGTTTTATAAAAGTAGGGGGTAATATTTTTAAGTGTACCAGTTACAAAAACGGTGGACATGGTCAAATCACTTTAAGGGATGCCCTTGCATATTCCTGTAATGTTGTTTTTATAGAATTAGGACGGAGAGTAGGAAAGGAGAAAATAATCGAATATGCTAAAAAATATGGTTTAGGAGAAAAAGTTCTTGATGAAATTCCCGAGGAAAAACCGGGGAATGTACCGGATCCTAAATCGCTCTACTATCAGGATTTAGGAAATATATCGATTGGGCAGGGAAAGATTCAGATAACTCCTATCCAGGTAGCTAAAATGATGTTGACAATAGTGAATGACGGGCAGGAAATAAATCCTCATGTGGTAAAAAAAATAATAAACAAGGACGGGGAGGTCGTTTTTGACGATAGGTTCGTAGATTATAGAGGGAATAGAGTAATTTCAAAGGAAAACGCTGATAAAATTAAGGAAACTTTAAGGGCTGCATGCCTGTATGGAAGTGCCGTTAAGGCAAATTTACCGGGAGAAAGCAAAAGTGCGGGTAAAACCGGCACCGCTGAATTGGGGGATAATACTACACATGCGTGGTTTGTGGGATATTATCCCTATGACCAACCTGAATATGTTGTTTCAATCTTACTGGAAAGAGGTGGCTCTGGGCCTTCCAATGCAGCACCTTTATTTTCGAAGATTATTAGAGAAATAACAAATTTTTAAAATCTGCAGCGATAATTCGCTGCAAATTTTTTTATACTAATTATCTAAAGCAAAATAATACTAATTTATAGCAATAAAAAATAGAGGTTTTTGAATATAAAATATAGAAAATATAGATATATTTTTAAAAATTATTAAAAGGAGGGAATTTATGAATAAATCCGGTTCAGCCCTGAGGTTTTTAATTTACAGTACAATCGGCTTTTTTATGTTTTTCATTCCGATCAATGTAAAGGGTAGCTCTTCTATTCCGATCGACCATATTGTGACATGGATCAGACAAAACTTAGCAAAACCTGCATTAATTTACGCTTTAATAGTAACTGCTATAGGAGCTATCATGCCCTGGATAAATGGAATATACAAAAAGTCTAAAGTTGACCTCGTTTTTTCTATTTTTAAAATAGCTGGAATTATAATTGCGTTAATAGTATATTTTAAAGCAGGGCCTAAATGGATGATGGATCCCAATGTAGGGCCTTTTTTGCTAAACAAACTGGTAGTTCCCGTAGGATTAATAGTTCCCATAGGTTCGGTATTTTTAGCATTTTTAGTAGGATATGGGCTTATGGAGTTTGTAGGAACTTTTTTGCGTCCCGTAATGAGGATATTGTTCAAAACACCGGGTAGATCTGCTATTGATGCGGTTGCTTCTTTTGTAGGAAGTTATTCCATTGCTCTTTTAATCACCAATAAAGTATTTAAAGAAGGAAAATATACGATAAAAGAAGCGGCGATTATTGCGACGGGATTTTCAACTGTTTCGGCTACCTTTATGATAATAGTTGCAAAGACTTTAAAACTGATGGATATGTGGAACACATTTTTCTGGGTAACCTTTATCGTAACGTTTTTGGTGACTGCAATTACTGCAAGGATTTGGCCATTATCGAAAAAACAGGATGAATATGTAGGGACCCCCAATCCGGAAAAAGAGGTAAATGGTAACCTTTTAGCAATTGCCTGGGAAGAAGCTCTCAAATCCGCATCGGAGGCCCCAAATATTTTGGAAAATATAGTAAAAAATTTGAAAGATGGTTTCAGGATGGCCACATCAATTTTACCTACAATTATGTCGGTTGGTTTTCTTGGACTAATCCTTGCAATGTATACTCCCATTTTTGATGTAATAGGATGGATTTTTTATCCTTTTACATTAATTTTGCAACTACCGCAGCCATTTTTGGCGGCAAAAGCCTGTGCAGTAGAAATTGCTGAAATGTTCCTCCCGGCTATGCTTGCTGTAGAAGCGCCTATTATAACAAAATTTGTGGTGGGGGTTGTATCCATATCTTCTATCCTTTTCTTCTCGGCTTCCATACCTTGTATTTTATCCACAGAAATACCTTTAAATCTTACTGAGATTTTAACTATCTGGTTGGAAAGAACCATACTTTCGATTATTTTTGCTGCTATAATAGCGATGATTTTATTCTAATAAAAAAGGATGATTCCTATGTCAGTTATTAAATCACCTACAGGAAAAAAACTTCATTGCAAAAGCTGGCAGCAGGAGGGGCTTTTAAGGCTCCTCCTGAACTGTCTTGATCCCGATATCGCCAAAAAGCCCAAGGATCTAATTGCTTACGGGGGAAGAGGAAAGGTTGCAAGAAATTGGGAATGTCTTGAAACAATAATAGGAACTTTGAAGAATTTGGAAAATGATGAAACCCTTTTAATACAGTCAGGTAAACCCGTAGGGGTTTTTAAAACCTTTGATTTTTCTCCACGAGTAGTGATGGCCGGGGCATTACTTGTCCCCAAATGGGCAACCTGGGAGACTTTTTACGAATTAGAAAAAAAAGGGCTTACCTCCTACGGACAATCTACCGCCGGGTCCTGGGCTTTTATAGGAACACAGGGAATTTTGCAGGGCACCTGGGAAACCTTTTTACAGGTGGCTTTAAAACATTTTAACGGCTGCCTAAGAAAAAAAATTGTGCTTACTTCAGGACTTGGAGAAATGGGTAGCGCCCAGCCCCTTGCTATAACCGGATTAAAAGGAATTGCGATTATAGCTGAAGTAGATAAAAATGTTATTAAGAAAAGGTTGCTTTCTAATGTCATAGATATAATGGTTTTTTCTGTGGAAGATGCTATTGATATAGCGGTAGAATACAAAGAAAGAGGGGAACCGATTTCCATAGGTTTGCTCGGCAATGCTGCCGATATTTATGAAAAACTCTTTGAAATGGGATTTATTCCCGATGTGGTGACGGATCAAACTCCTGCTCATGACCGGAAAAGTTATATTCCTTCCGGGATCCTCCCGGAGGAAGCCTCATCACTGCGGGAAACGGATCCGGTGAAATACGAAGAGATGTTCAGGAACACAATTATAAGACATGTAAAGGCGATGGTGGAATTTAAAGATAAGGGTTCGGTGGTGTTCGAATACGGGAACAATATTAGAGAGCAGGGGAAAATTTCAGGGATAGATGCGTTTAATATAATTCCAAACTTTGCTTCCGAGTATATAAGGCCTTTGTTTTTTGAAGGTCGTGGTCCCTTCCGATGGGTAGCTCTTTCAGGTGACCCGGAGGATATATATAGAACCGACGAAGTTCTGCTTACATTATTCAAAAACGATAGGAAAATTGTAGATTGGATAGACTTTGTAGAAAAGAGATTTTCCTTTCACGGTCTTCCCTCAAGGGTGTGCTGGCTGAACTTTTATGAAAGGGCTTTGTTTGGAAAAATTATTAACGAAATGGTTAAATCGGGTGAATTAAAGGCACCTGTTGCAATTACAAGGGATCATATGGATGCTGCGTCAATGGCATCTCCTTACAGAGAGACGGAAAATATGAAGGATGGAAGCGATGCCATAGCTGACTGGCCTGTATTAAACGCAATGTTGAATGCTGGTTGCGGAGCGACTTTGGTGGGTGTGTTTCAGGGTGGAGGAGTAGGAATAGGCTATTCAATACATTCAGGGATGACCATTATTGCCGATGGCTCGAAGGAAGCAGATTTCAGGCTTGAAAGAGCCCTTCAGGCTGATGCGCAGCTGGGAGTGATAAGATACGCCGATGCCGGATATGACAAAGCAAAAGAAATAGTAAAAAGCACCCTGTTTACGGCGAAAGTTATATCTTGAAGGAGAAATCGCCTATGGAAGACGACAAAATTTTAGAATTTGCCAGAAAAGGTTTTTTAAAAGATCTTTTATTAAACAGTTTAGATAACGTAAAAGAAATATGGTACCTTTTGAAAAAAATGAATATAAAAATTATACCAAATACGGTGCTGGTAATAAACCATGACAATTATTACACGGAGACGATGAATAAAAGTGAAGCCCAGAAAAGGGCTTTACGAAAAAAATTGATGACGGCAATAGAAAATATTATAAAAGGTGAAAACGGCTACTTTGTAGAATTGGATGAACAAAAGTATGCTGCTGTTTTTAAGTTAAATTATTTTGAAGAAGAAGAGAAAATCCGGACAATTATATTAGCAGAAAAGATAAAAGATAGCATAGAAAAAATTACAGGGGTTTTGGTATCCATTGGAATAGGGACCAGATATAAAAATTTAGACAATCTTCATCTTTCCCTAAAAGAAGCCCTGGAAGCTCTTGAAAGTAAATTTTATTTAGGACAAAGTCAGATAATACATTTTTCTGATATTTACCCCCAGAGGGATGAAATTGGAGTATTTACAATAGAGATCGAATCAAATTTATCGGTAAAAATTTTGAGCTGTGATAAAGAAGGAAGCTTTAATCTTATAGATGAATTATTGAATGCGATAAAATATAATAAAATGAACAATCCTTTCAGTATAAAAAGCAGAATAATAGAAATTTTATCGCTGACACTTAAACTGGCACTGGAAATCGGAGTGGAGAAGGAGAAAATTGCCGGCTTTTGTAATGAATGTTTTGAAGGAGTGTTAAAATGCGACAATATTCTTGAACTCGAAAAACATGTAAAGGATTATGTAGGGAATATTATCGATGAAATTTTTAATATTCGAAAAAGGGTAAACCTGCAAGCTTTTGAAAAAGCTCTGGAATACATAAGAAAAAATTACAGAAAAAATATAACATTAGAAGAAGTGTCCAATTATGTTCATCTAAGCCCTTTTTACCTCAGTCATGAATTTAAGAACTTCACTGGAATGAATTTTATAGACTATCTGACAAAAATTCGTATAGAAAAGGCTCTTTACCTTTTATCAACTACCAATTTGAGTATTAAAGAAGTAGGGAAAAGCGTTGGCTATAATGATCCCAATTACTTTGGAAAGGTTTTTAAAAAGGAAGTGGGAGTATCGCCGAAAAAATTTAAGGAAAGCAAAAAATTCCCAGAAGGATAAATTTTTTTTAGAGGAGAAAAAAGTATAAATAGAGAAATTATAAAAAACAAAATATTTTTTGTGAAATAACAATATATATGTAAAATTTATGTTTATTTGGGAGGTAATAAAATGGAAAGGTTAATTCGCGCCCCAAGGGGTAATAAACTGACCTGCAAGGGCTGGCATCAGGAAGCAGCCATGAGGATGCTTATGAATAACTTGGATCCTGAAGTAGCCGAAAGGCCAGAAGATTTGGTGGTATACGGAGGAGCGGGTAAAGCTGCGAGAAACTGGGAATGCTTTGATAAGATTGTAGAAGCGTTAAAAAATCTCGAAAACGACGAGACCTTATTAATACAGTCGGGAAAGCCCGTTGGCATTTTTAAAACTCACCCTATGGCACCGAGAGTGCTTATATCCAATGCCATGCTCGTCCCTGCCTGGGCAAACTGGGAGACTTTTTGGGACCTTGAGAAAAAAGGTCTTACGATGTACGGCCAAATGACTGCCGGAAGCTGGATTTATATAGGAACACAGGGTATCGTTCAGGGGACCTATGAAACCTTCGCAGCCTGTGCTAACAAATATTTTGGTGGCTCGCTAAAAGGAAAATTAGTATTAACGGCCGGTATGGGTGGCATGGGCGGTGCACAGCCTTTAGCTATAACCATGAATGACGGTGTAGCTCTTGTAGTGGAAGTAGATAGAAACAGAATTGAAAAAAGGATAAAAACAAGGTATTGCGATATAATGGTGGATAATTTGGATGAGGCTTTAAGTATTGCATTAAAGGCAAAAGAAGAAAAAAGAGCGATTTCCATTGGCCTGGTAGGGAATGCAGCAGAAGTACATCCCGAACTGGTTAAAAGAGGCATTATTCCCGATGTGGTAACCGATCAAACTTCTGCTCATGATCCTTTAAACGGTTATGTTCCTGCCGGAATGACCCTTGAAGAAGCCGTAGAACTTAGAAAAACAAATCCAAAGTTATATATTCAAAAGGCCAAGGAGAGTATGGCGGTACATGTTAGAGCAATGCTGGATATGAAAAAACGAGGTGCAATAGTTTTTGAATACGGTAATAATTTGAGGAGACAGGCTTATGATACCGGAGTTACGGATGCTTTTGAAATTTTGGGGTACGTTCCCGAATTTATTAGGGATCTTTTCTGTGAAGGCAGCGGGCCCTTCCGCTGGGCAGCCCTTTCCGGAGACCCCGAAGATATATACAGGACCGATGAAAAGGTACTGGAATTATTCCCGGAAGATAAACATTTAGCAAAATGGCTGAAACTTGCAAAAGAAAAAGTGGCTTTTCAAGGCCTTCCGGCCAGAATATGCTGGCTAAGATACGGTGAAAGGGCTAAAGCCGCTCTTGCTTTTAATGAGATGGTCAAAAATGGAGAATTAAAGGCTCCGATTGTTATAGGAAGGGACCATCACGATACGGGTTCTGTTGCTTCACCCTACAGGGAAACCGAAGCCATGAAAGACGGAAGCGATGCTATAGCCGATTGGCCAATCCTTAATGCTCTTTTAAACGTGGCTTCAGGAGCTTCGTGGGTTTCCGTTCACCACGGTGGAGGGGTAGGCATAGGTTATTCCATTCATGCAGGTGTAGTGGTAGTAGCGGACGGCACAGAAGATTCAGCTCTCAGAATTTCCCGGGTTTTGAACAATGACCCGGGTACGGGTGTGATGAGGCATGCCGATGCGGGTTACGATATTGCAATAAGGACTGCAAAGGAAAAAGGGATTAAGATGCCCATGTTGAAGTAAAAAATTAAGGAGGAAAATTTAATGACGAAAATAGTTGAATGCATTCCGAATTTTAGCGAGGGAAGGAGAAAAGAAGTAATCGAAAAAATAGCAGAAGAGATTAAAAAGGTCCCAAAGGTCAGGCTTTTGGACTATTCTGCCGATCAAAGCCACAACAGGAGCGTATTTACCTTTATGGGTGAACCGGAAGCGGTAATGGAAGCGGCTTTTTTGTCGGCAAAAAAAGCGGTGGAATTAATTGATATGACAAAACATAAAGGAGAACATCCGAGAATGGGAGCGGTAGACGTTATACCTTTTGTTCCCGTAAAAAATATGACGATGGAAGAATGCGTAGCCCTTTCGAAAGAACTGGGAAGGAGGATAGCTGAAGAACTTTCGGTCCCGGTGTTTTTATATGAGGCTTCCGCAACAAGGCCGGAAAGGAAAAACCTGGCGGAAATTAGAAAGGGAGAATTTGAGGGGATGCCTCAAAAGCTTAAAGATCCGGCATGGATGCCCGATTTTGGGAAACCTGAAATACACCCCACAGCTGGAGTTGTAGCGGTAGGTGCAAGGATGCCCCTTATTGCTTATAATGTGAATCTTAACACTTCAGATATTAATATAGCAAAAAACATAGCAAAAGTTATAAGAGAAAGCAGCGGAGGTTTGAAAAACGTAAAAGCAATAGGGGTAATGCTGGAAGAAAGGCAAATTGCTCAGGTTTCCATGAACCTCACTAACTACGAGCAAACAGCCATTTACAGGGTGTTTGAATTGATAAAAATGGAAGCAAAAAGATACGGAGTAGAAATTGTAGGAAGTGAAATAGTGGGTATTACGCCAATGAAAGCCCTTATCGAAACGGCAAAATATTATTTGCGACTGGAGAATTTCAATGATGAAAAGCAGGTTCTTGAAAATTATTTAATTGGTGAATAAAGCGGGGGATTACCCCGCTTTATTATAAATTTAATATTTTTTAGGAGGATGCCATGAATATTATATTGAGAAATATTGGAGTTTTAGCTACGCCATTAGGTAGTAAAGCTAAAGGGGGACCCAAGCAGGGAGAAATATCATTTGTAAAGAATGCTTTTGTTGCGATAAAAGATGGGAAGGTAGCTTATATTGGAGATGAAACAAAAAAATCTGACAAAGACTTTTTAAGAGAAAACTTTCCTTATAAGGAAATTGATGCAAATGGGAAACTCGTGACACCGGGTCTTGTGGACCCCCATACCCATTTAATATTTGCAGGGTGGAGGCAAAAAGAGCTTTCATTGAAGATAAAAGGGTATAAATACCTTGATATATTAAAAATGGGTGGAGGAATTTTATACACCGTAGAAAAGACGAGAAATGCTTCCCTTCAGGAACTTGTGGAAAACGCGAAAAAATCCCTGAAAATTATGCTATCCTATGGAACTACCACCTGTGAAGCAAAAAGCGGTTACGGATTAAATGTGGAAGATGAGTTAAAAAGCTTGAGGGCTATACAAATTTTAAATGAAAGTCAACCTGTTGAAATTGTGCCTACATTTATGGGAGCCCATGCAGTCCCAAATGAATATAAAGATAAAAGGGAGTATATAAGAATTGTTAAAGAAGTAATGATTCCAAAAGTAAAAAAAGAAAATTTGGCAGAGTTTTGCGATGTTTTCTGCGAGGAAGGTGTATTTGATCTAAAGGAATCTGAAGAAATTTTGGAACAAGGCAAAAAATACGGCCTTATACCTAAAATTCATGCAGATGAGATTACTTCAATGGGTGGAGCAAAGCTTGCGGCTAAGGTCGGAGCAGTTTCAGCAGAACACTTAATACATGCAGATGATGAAGGCATAGAAGAATTGGCGAAAAAAGGTGTAATTGCCGTGCTATTACCGGGGACCTCCTTTTACCTTGGGGAGAATTTTGCAAAGGCTGAAATTTTTAAAGAAAAAAATGTTCCGATAGCCCTTGCCACTGATTTTAATCCAGGGTCTTCACCAAACGAGTCTTTGCAGATAGTTATGAACCTTGCATGTTTAAAGTATAAATTAACCCCGGAAGAGGTATTGACTGCTGTAACGTTAAACGCAGCAGCTGCAATAAACAGAGCTTCTAAAATAGGTACTATTGAGGAAGGAAAAAACGCTGACATAATTATTTGGGAAGCAGAAGATCTGGATTTTATATGCTATCATTACGGCACAAATCTTGTAAATAAAGTTATCAAAAAAGGTGAGCTGGTTTGGGGGGTAAATGTATGAAATTTCAGGATTATAAAATTTCGGATTTTCTTGATGAACTTTCTTCAAAAAGCCCTGCTCCTGGTGGGGGAACGGCTTCTGCTTTACTGGGTGCTGTAGGATTGTCTTTATTTTCTATGGTCTGCAACCTGACCCTGGGAAAGGAAAAGTTTAAACCCCAGAAAGAAACGATAAAGGAATTTTTAAATAAAGCTCAATCCTTACAGGAAGATTTCAGGCGATTGATGGATGAGGACACAGAGGCTTTTAACGAAGTCGCTAAGGCCTATAAAATGCCTAAAGATTCCGAGGAAGAAAAGAAAAAAAGAAAGGAAGCAATTCAGGAAGCTTTAATGAAAGCTGCCTGGGCCCCTTTGAAAATGATGGAAAAGGTAAAAGAAGCCTCGGAACTTATTGCCCCTGCCGTTTCTTTGGTAAATCCGGCGGTTATTACCGACCTTGGGGTATGTGTATTATCGTTAAAAAGCGCTCTTTTTGGGGCATGGCTGAACGTAAAAATAAATTTAAATTCCATTGTTGACGAAAAATTCAGGGCATTTTTATCGGAAAAAATGATGGAGTATTTAAAGGTATCGGAAAATCTTGATAAACTTTTTGAAGAAATACAGAAGAAGTTAGTTTAATTACAATTTTTTGGTTTTCATTACTATGAAATATAAAAGGGGCAATAGAAAACAGGCAGGGATTGACAAAAAATCGGAAAAAGAAAGCCAGGTTTCCACTTCAGCCATATTTTTAGGGATAAAAGAGAGAATAAAAATTAAAGGAAAAAGCATTTCTGCAGGAACCCTTAAATCTTCCAGGCCTAAAATACTTTTTAAGCACATGGAAGCAGCAAAATAATAAGAAGAGATGGTGGTAAATACCGTTATTAACCAGAAAGAAATAACAAGAGCATCTACTCTTTCAAATAAGCCACCCGGCAGGATTAGTCTTTTTGCCATTTCCATTCCCGGCCAAACGAATAATTTTGTTTCTTCAATCCCAAGGGAGGAAAAAACCATAATAACTACGAAAAGATAAAACAATACCATGAACAGGTTGTAAAACACTACTATTTTAATAGTTTTCTTTGGATCTTTAAGATTTGGGCTGATAAGTAAAAGTATTTCAAAACCTACCAGGCTGAACAATGACTTATATGTTCCCGAAATCAATTTTGGAAAGGATATTGTGAATAATGGGAGTAGCCTTGAAAAATCCGCATCAGAAAAACCGAGGAGATAGAAGAAAAATGACGGCACAAACCAGTATGGAGTAAGGAAAAAACATATTCTTGCAAGGGGTTCTACGCCGTACCTGATTATGTAAGCGGAAATCAATATTAAATTTAAAATAACAAATTCCTTGGGTGTATGGCACAAAAGAAAAATTTTAAGGGCTTCCGAAATTATCTGGATTACCGTAACGGTAATTATTAAAAAATATAGGGTATAAAAAAATTTAATGGGATATGAAAGGATTTTTCCGAAGATTTTTTCGGAAAAATCCAGTGCATGGCGGGTAGTACATTTTTTTGCAATTAAAGCTACAATCAAACTACCCAGAAAGTTTATAATACCGCCCGTTAAAAGAAAAATCCAGCCGTTTTGATTCCCTTCACGGGCCAGGGTATTGGGTAGCATTAAAATTCCAACGCCGATAGAGGCGTTAATAAGAAAAGATATGCACTGCCTCGTGGTGATTTTGTCGTTATCAAAAACCTGCATATTATCACCTTACCTAATCCTTTTTTTATCCAAAGGCATCAAATATTCGGGCCTCTCTTTCATAAAAGAAAGAGGGGCTCTTATTATTACATCCTGAAGTTTTTCCGGGTCTAAATTTACAAAGGGATAAAAATATACTACTCCAAAACTTTTAAGGGTTACTAAGTGACAGTTTAACCAGAGAAAGCCTAATATAATCCCAAATAATCCAGCAACAGAGGCAAAAACCAAAAATATGAAAGTAAGTATCCTGAAGGCTATGGCAATGCTGTAACCCGGAATGGCAAAGGAGGAAATAGCGTTTAATGCTATTACTATTACCATTATGGGGCTTACTATTCCTGCCTTCACCGCTGCCTCACCGATAACAAGACCCCCCACTATTCCAATGGTCTTTCCAATGGGACCCGGGAGTCTTACTCCTGCTTCCCTTAATATCTCCAATATAAGGATCATAAGTAGAGCTTCTAAGGGAGAGCTAAAGGGCACTCCTTCCCTTGTTGCTGCAATAGAATATAAAAGGTCGGTGGGAATCATCTCGGGGTTATACGATGTCAAAGCCACGTATAATGCTGGTGCAAGGGTAGCCATAAATAACGCTAAAACGCGCAAAAATCTTATAATTGAAGCCAAATACCATTTTTGATAATAATCTTCCGCTGCCTGAAAAAGGCTTGTAAAAGTGGTAGGGCCGATTAGAGCATAGGGGGTATTGTCGCAAATTATAGCAAAATTTCCTTCCAAAAGCGAACCGGCTACCACATCGGGTCGTTCGGTTCTTCTGAATTGGGGAAAGGGCGAAAGCCAGTTATCTTCGATTAATTGTTCGATGTAACCGATTTCGATAATACCGTCAATATCGATTTTATTTATTCTATTTTGCACCTCTTCAATAAGTCTGGGATTTGCAATTCCTTGAAGATATAATATCCCCACATCGGTTTTGGTATGCCTGCCAAGTTTTATTGTTTTTATTTTTAGGTTTATGTCCTTTAATCTTCTCCTGATTAAAACTATATTTGTCCTGTAATTTTCGGTAAAACTATCCTTTGGACCTAAAATCACCGCTTCCGCGGTGGATTCGGTTATACTTCTTTTTTCATAGCCTTTTGAGCTTATAATTATTGCATCATCTATTCCATCAAAAAATAAAGCTGTTTCTCCCGATAGGACGTAATCAAATACCTTTTCAATATCGGTTTCGGATTTTAAATCACCTGCTGTTAGTACCGAAGTTTCGATAAACCGCTTTTTTATATTACTGGCATTTGTAACATTTTCTCTATAAAAAAGATTAAGAGATTTAATTATATGTTCCTGAATTAAATTTTTATCGGCAAGCCCATCTATATAAAGAAGAACTGCTTTTAATTTTGAGAAAGCTTCATCAATTGTTATTTCTCTTAAAATGACGTCATCGGCATCCAAGGTTTCTTTTATTTTTTTGACATTATCCTCCAAAATTTTAGATACTTTCATTTTGGTTCACCTCTTGAATTAAGTTTTTGATATTTTCCTAAAAAAAATTCTTAGACTTGCACATTTTTTAAAAAAATAACATATACTAAAGTAACGCCGAGGGAGGAGGTACTGTATGTTTGAATTTTTAGCGGTTATAAGTGCCCTTGGTATTTTACTTTTAAAAGAACTTTTTACACTTTTAGGATTTCTAACTGACAGTGAAGCCTTCCCTCAACCTTTAACTCCTGAAGAAGAAGAAAAGTATTTAGAACTTTCCAAAAAAGGAGTTAAAGAAGCAAGGGATATTTTAATTGAAAGAAATTTGAGATTGGTAGCCCATGTGGTAAAAAAATATTCCACAAAAACCGAAGATTTGGAAGATCTAATATCCATAGGAACAATAGGCCTTATCAAGGCTATTGACACTTACGATAAAGAAAAGGCCAATAGATTGGCTACTTATGCGGCAAGATGTATAGAAAATGAAATATTGATGAACCTTCGATCAACTAAAAAATTAAAAAATGAATTCTTTTTGCAGGAGCCCATAGGAGTAGATAAGGAAGGTAATGAAATATCGCTTTTGGATATTCTGGGAAGTGATACCGATGCAATTTTAGATGAAATTGCAAATAAGTTGGAACAAAAGAGAATTGTTGATAAGATAAGAAATTCTTTAAAAGGAAGGGAAAAAAAAGTTCTTGAACTGCGATTTGGTTTAAACAACGGTATTGAAAGGACACAAAAAGAAGTTGCAAAAATACTGGGCATTTCCCGATCCTATGTATCGAGAATTGAAAAAAAAGCAATAAAAAAATTATCCGAAGAACTCCTGAATAAAAAAAGCTGCGATTAAAAGTCGCAGCTTTTAAAGTTAATAGTTTTCTTTAATTATTTTAGCAATTTCTCTTCCTTTTTCAATAATAGCTTTTTCCTCGTTTTCGTCGGGAGTCATATTTATTAACAGGGGATCACAGAGGATTTTTACACCAATTTCTTTCATTTTTTCGTTTAGAGCCTTTACACCTATACCGGCCCATCCGTAAGTACCAAAAGCCATACCCATTTTGCAGACGGGTTTTATCATTTCCAAAAAGGAGAGAAAAGCATGCATCAATGGATGATAGCCTTTTACAAAAGTGGGGCTTCCCAAAAGTACAGCTCCGGCTTCAAGGGTTTCGGAAATAGCTTCAGAGAACGGGAAATTTGCTAAATCAATTTCTTTAACTTCTACATTTTCTTTTTTTATTCCCTCGCTTAAAAGCTTTGCAATTTTTTCTGTTCCCTTCCACATGCTGACATAAGCTATAACTACCTTTTTTGTCTCCGGATTTAAAGACCATCTTTTATAGTTGGATATCATTTCTTTAACTGCATTACCTTTTAATATGGGGCCATGAGAAGGAGCGACAATTTCCGGAGATAGATCTACCACCTTATCTATTCCTTTTACAGCTTGTTCCCAGTAAGCCCTCATTAAAAAGGTATAGTAATCCCTTGATTCTTCAATTATAGTTGATACATTTTCTATTATTAAAGGTTCAGCGGGAATCTGGGTTCCCAGAAAATCAGTAGAAAATAAAATATTTTTTTCTGGAATATAGGCGAAAGTAGTATCCGGCCAGTGAACCATGGGTGTTTCATAAACTTTTATTGAAAAGTTTTTTAAACTAATTACATCATTATCTTTTATTAAATTTATCCTTTCATCAGGTATTTGATATAGCTTTTTTATAAAACCGGCACATTTTTTTGTACAGAGTATTTTTGCCTTCTCGGCGTAATTTAATATATAGGGCAGGGAAGAGGAATGATCATTTTCCGAGTGAAGTAAAAATATATAGTCTAAATTCTTAGCGGGTATTATTTCTTCTATATTCTTTAACAAATCCTCGGCGTATTTTTCGTAAACCGTATCTATTAATATATTTTTATCACTTAATATAAGATAGGAGTTATAGGACCCTCCATTAACGGTAAGTCCGTGAAAATCCTTGAGTTGCCAGTCGTTCACTCCTACCCAGAAAATACCTTCCTGAATTTTTCTCATACAAAAACACCCCTTACATGTTCATCCAGTTCCAAACCTTACTTTCTTCTTCAGAATACCAGATTTCCGATTCCGATAAGTACCTGTAAACATTGTTTAAGGATTCGAAATGTTGTTTCTCCTGTTCCATCAAAGTTTCGAAAAACTCTTTTTCTTTTCCGATTGAATTTTTTGCAAAATCTTTATACATTTCATACCCCTTTTTTTCAAGCTCCATAGCAAGTTTATACCCTTCGATATGGTCAAGGGGTGCCTTTCGTTTTTCTTTATCTATTTCAAAAAACACCTTTTTAATATCTTCTTCCATTTTGTTTATTTGCTTCAATTCTGCAATGCCAATTTCAAAATTGCCTTTTTCATAAATATCTTCAATAAAATGGATATGTTCCTTTTCCTGCTCTGCCAGTGATTCAAAGAGCCTTTTAGCAAGGGGCTGATTCATCTTTTCAGCAATTTCTTTATAAAATTCAAAGCCTTTCCTTTCAAATTCAATGGCCTTTTTATATATTTCGTTCAATGTTAAGCCTCCTCTTTAAACATATCTTTGCCTGCACCGCAAACAGGGCAAGTCCAATCTTCGGGTAGGTCTTCAAAAGATGTTCCCGGTTTTATTCCATTTTCCGGATCGCCTTTTTCAGGGTCATATACATAACCGCAAACATCGCAAATGTATTTTTTCATTGTAGATTCCTCCCTTTGTATTTTATTATTAATTTTTATTTAATATACCAGTAATTCCATTATTTTTCAACGTTATTTTAACATTATTTTATAATAATTTCAAAAACTTTAACAAAGATGTTGACAAAAAGGTATTTAGGTATTATAATACCAAAATAGAGGGGGTGAAAAAAATAATCAATATTTTTAAAATGTCAGAAATGCTTTCTCTTGCTTTTCACAGTATGGTTTTAATTGCTTCAACGAAAGATGGGGAATTTCTAAACGTAAAGGATATGTCGGAAAAACTGAATGCATCCGAAGCACATCTTGCAAAAGTAATGCAAAGGTTATCAAAATCCGGACTTTTGCGTTCCGTAAGAGGACCAAAAGGTGGATTTATTCTTGCAAAGAAACCCGAAGAAATTTCTTTATACGACATTTATGAAGCCGTGGAAGGTCCAATTAAAGAAAGGGAATGCCCTTTAGGATACGATAAAAAATGCTATTTTAACGATTGTATTTTTGAAGGTATCCTTGAAAAATTGTATGCTGAATTTTTAGCTTTTATTAAAAATAAAAAATTAAGCGATTATATTTAAATAATTAGAGGAGGGGAAATATGTCCATGTTTTGCTTTCAGTGCCAGGAAGCGGCAAAAAATCAAGGGTGCACATTAAGGGGTGTATGCGGAAAATCGCAGGATACAGCCAAATTGCAGGACTTACTTATTTACACATTAAAAGGAATCTCTTATGTTAATCAAAGAGCAAGGGAAAAAGGGGCTACCGATGAAAAAGTGGATAAATTTATAATAGAAAGCCTCTTTTCAACCCTGACTAATGTAAATTTTGATGAAGAGTACTTTGTAAAAGCTATTGAGAAGGGATTATCAATCAGAGAGGAGATAATATCAAAAATTAATTTAGATGAAAACGAACTACCCGATGCAGCCACCTGGAAAGGCACAAAAGAGGAATTTCTTACGAAGGCGGAAAAGGTAGGAATTCTTTCCGAAGAAAATGAAGATATAAGGTCTTTAAAAGAATTACTAACCTATGGAGTTAAAGGAATAGCAGCTTATGCCTATCATGCATATGTTTTGGGTTATAAAAACGAAGAGATTTTCAAATTCATCGAAAAGGCTTTGGCTCAAACACTAAGAAAAGATATTTTTGCCGACGAACTTTTTTCTCTTGCTATGGAATGCGGAAAATATGCGGTAGAGACCTTATCACTCCTTGATACAGCAAACACTTCTACCTACGGTAATCCGGAAATAACAAAAGTTAACATCGGAGTAAGAAATAATCCGGGCATATTAATCTCCGGCCATGACTTAAAAGATTTAGAGGAACTTTTAGAACAAACAAAGGGTACCGGGGTTGATGTTTATACTCATGGAGAAATGCTCCCGGCCCACTATTATCCAGCTTTTAAGAAATATCCTCATTTTGCAGGAAACTACGGAAACGCATGGTGGATGCAGGACAAAGAATTTGAAAGCTTTAACGGGCCCATAATAATGACAACAAACTGCTTGGTGCCTCCGAAGGAAAGTTATAAAGACAGGCTTTATACTACAAATGTAGTAGGTTTTGAAGGGGTAAAATACATTCCAACCGGATCTGATGGGAAAAAAGATTTCAGCCAGGTAATAGATCATGCTAAAAAATGCCAGCCACCTGTAGAAATAGAAAAAGGTGAAATTATCGGCGGTTTTGCTCACAATCAGGTGCTTGCATTGGCGGACAAGGTAATTGAGGCAGTAAAAACGGGGGCAATCAAAAAGTTTGTGGTAATGGCAGGGTGCGATGGAAGAATGAAAAGCAGGGAATATTATACTGAATTTGCAAAGTCCTTGCCTGAGGACACTGTGATTCTTACAGCCGGATGTGCTAAGTACAGGTATAACAAATTAAATTTAGGTGATATAAATGGCATTCCGAGGGTTCTGGATGCAGGGCAATGCAATGATTCTTACTCATTGGCGGTAATAGCCCTGAAATTAAAGGAAGTTTTTGGTTTAAATGATATAAACGAACTTCCCATAGTTTATAATATTGCGTGGTACGAGCAGAAAGCGGTAGCCGTGTTGCTGGCTTTGCTTTACCTGGGTGTAAAAAACATACACCTTGGACCTACACTACCTGCATTTTTATCCCCCGGCGTGGCCAAAGTTCTCGTAGAGAAATTCAATATCGGAGGCATTTCCGATGTACAAAGTGATCTAAAATCTATGATCGGGTAGTTAAAAATTGGGAAGGGAAAAATTTCCCTTCCTTTTTTTGATATAAAAATCCGATCATATATATGAAAGTTTCGAAGCAAATATATATATGTTATAATAAAATATAATGTGTATTGGGAAAGGGTAAAGATTATATGATAAAATTTCTTGTGCCCGATATTTATTTAAACAGTGTTTATGATCTGGACTTAGAATTGCTAAAAAAGAAAAATATTAAGGGAATATTAATCGATCTTGACAATACCCTGCTTCCCTGGAATTCTTCAAGGATAGATGAAAAAATGACCGAATGGCTTTTAAATGCAAAAAAAATGGGTTTCAAGTTTTGCATTATCTCTAACAACAGGGCGAGCAGAATAAAAGAATGCGCAGAAAAATTGGGCATACCTGCGGTTGAAGGTATTGCCTTTAAACCGGCAAAGAGGGTATATATTAAGGGCATGAAAATTCTTGGAACGGAAAAGGAACAAACAGCGGTAATAGGAGACCAGCTTTTTACAGATATTCTGGGTGCAAAGCGACTTGGACTTTTTGCTATACTTGTTAGACCATTGGTGGAAAAGGAGTTTTTCTTTACCCGGTTTATGAGGAGGATTGAAGCAAAGATTCTCAAAAGGGTTTTGAAAAAAGAATCCGATAAAAATTGATATAAATCGTCAAAAAATGAAGGAATTATTCATAATATGTTGAAATAAAATATTAATCTTTAAAAGGCTTGAGGTGCGAAAATGACAAAAAACAGGAAACGTCTCGGGGATATTCTTTTAGAAGGAAAACTGATAACCCCCGAACAATTAAATAAAGCCCTGGAAATACAGAAAAAAACCGGTGAAAGATTGGGAGAAATTTTGATAAAACAAGGTTATATAAGTGAAGAAGAAATGGTGGAAATTTTGGAATTTCAGCTGGGGATTCCCAAAATTAATTTACATAAATACCTTATTGAACCCGAAATAGTAAAGATCTTACCTGAAGCCATAGCAAGGAAATATACGGTATTTCCCGTAAAGGTTGAAAACAATACCCTCACTCTTGCCGTTAACGACCCTTTTAATATTATTGCAATTGACGATATAAAGATGCTCACCGGATTAAATGTGGAAATAGTGCTGGCTACAAAGTCGGAAATAGAAAAAGCGATTGATAATTATTACTCATCCAAAGAAGTTATTCAAAAAGTGCTCCAGGAAATAAAAATCGAAATCGGAGCTACTGAAGATGAAAGCATTGGCATTGTTGATATTTCTGAAGAAGAAACCGCACCTGTTATAAGGCTTATTAATACTGTTATTAATCAGGCAGTAAAAGAAAACGCCAGCGATATACATATAGAACCCCAAGAAAGAAACATACGGGTAAGATTCAGGATAGATGGTGAACTTTATGAAGTAATAAGATGGCCCAAAAATTTGCTTCCATCCGTTCTAACGAGGATAAAGATACTTGCGGGGATGGACATCACCCAGCGCCGTTTGCCTCAGGACGGGCATTTAGAACTTCAGATAGAAAACAATAATATTGACGTCAGGGTGTCTACCCTCCCAACCGTCCACGGAGAAAAAATAGTTTTGCGTATTTTTAATAGAAAGCATTCCCTTTTGGGGCTTGAAGAACTGGGTTTTAATGGCGAGCAAATAGAAATAATAGAGAGGATCCTAAAAATTCCTTACGGAATGATCCTTGTTACCGGCCCTACCGGGAGCGGGAAAACCACAACCCTTTATTCCATGCTGAACAAGATAAATAACCCTACGAAAAACATTATTACCTTGGAAGACCCGGTGGAATATATTTTAAACGGCATAAATCAGGTGCAGATAAATATGAAGACGGGTTTTTCCTTTGCCAGCGGTTTGCGTTCGATTTTAAGGCAGGATCCGGATATTATTATGGTGGGAGAAATACGAGATGCGGAAACCGCAGATATAGCGGTTCGAGCAGCATTAACAGGCCATTTAGTGTTTTCAACCCTTCATACCAATAATGCGATAGGAACAATTACAAGACTTTTAGATATGGGACTTGAACCTTATCTTGTCGCTTCATGCCTTGTAGGAATTATTGCGCAAAGATTGGTGCGGAAAAACTGCCCTTACTGCAAGGAAAAATACGAACCCTTGCCCCACGAAAAAGCCTTTTTTGATGATGATAAAGAACTTGTACTGTATAAGAGTAAAGGCTGCAACTTCTGCAGCAATACTGGATTTAAAGGTAGAACTGTTTTGGCGGAAATTCTACCTATAAGCGCTGAATTAAGGGAATTAATCGCAAAAAAAGCCACTAATAGGGAAATTGCAGAGAAAAGCCAAAAGATTGGTTTTAAGTCGATGAAAGATGTCGGATTGGAAATGGTTAAAAATGGGATAACTACATTAGATGAAATATTAAAAGTACTTTATTCGGAAGAGGATTGAAAATGGAAGAAAAAAGGTTTTTAAAAATATTAGAAAAAGCTTTGAATAAAAGAGCCTCGGATATACATATTTCGGTGAATCTTCCTCCGGTTTTAAGAGTTGATGGAAAACTTTTCCTGATGGAAGAAGAAGAAAAATTTTCCGTAAAAGATTTGGAAGAAATAACAAGGATTATATTGACCAAGGAAAAATTTGATAAATTTAAAGAAAACGGAGAAATAGATTTTGCCTATTCAGTTAGCGGTTTGGGTAGATTCAGGGTAAATTTATACCTGCAGAGGGGTACTCCTGCTCTTGCCATTAGGACAATTTCTGACAAAATCCCCTCTTTTGAAGAACTAGAAATTCCTTCTATTTTAAAAAATTTTTCTTTAATGGAAAAGGGTTTAATAATAGTTACGGGGCCTACCGGCACCGGCAAATCTACTACCCTTGCCGCAATGATAGATTATATAAACAAAGAGAAAAATTGCCATATAATAACCATTGAGGATCCTATAGAGTACCTCCACCGGCATAAAAAAAGCATAATTCATCAGAGGGAATTAGGCGAAGACACCAGATCTTTTGATAGAGCTCTGGTTTCGGCTTTAAGGGAAGATCCGGATGTCATAATGATAGGAGAAATGCGGGATTTGAATACCATGGCTGCGGCTATTACCGCTGCAGAAACCGGGCACCTTGTCATGTCCACTTTACATACTTCCAGCGCTGCGGGCGCGATAGAAAGGATTATAGACATATTTCCTCCCCATCAACAAAATCAGATCAGGGTCCAGCTTTCGGATATTTTGCTCTGCGTGGTGGCCCAGAAGCTTTTACCTAAGAAGGATGGAGACGGTAGGGTTGCGGCTTTTGAGATTTTAATAGCAACCCCTGCGGTAAAGAATCTGATAAGAGAGGGAAAAACGCATCAATTATTTTCTGCAATTCAAACCGGAGCAAGGTTTGGTATGCAAACAATGGAGCAGGCTATTCAAAACCTGTTTAAAAGGGGATTAATATCAAAAGAGGTCCACGATAAACATATTACCGAGTTAAGCTTCATACAGTAGGTGAAGTGCATGTTAAATTTTTACTACAAGGGAATAAGTCCTCAGGGAGAAATAATTGAAGGTTTTTTTGAATGCAGCGAAAAAAGCGAAGTAGCAGAAATGCTCAAGAAAAAGGGATATATTCCCGTCAGGATAGAAAAAAGAAAAAATAAAAGCCTGATGGATACTCTGAGGCTTTTCACATCCCGTATTGGCTATAAGGATTTTGCCGTTTTTTGCCGGCAGTTTGCCATTATGCTGGAGGCGGGAATTCCGTTAATTGATTGTTTAAATATTATTTCTCAACAAACTGCAAACCCGGTTTTTAAAAAGACCTTAGAAAAGATGGTGTACGATTTAAAAAGAGGCTTGACCTTAGCGGAAGCCTTCAAAAATCAAAGCAATATATTCCCGGAGATTCTCGTAAACATGGTAGAAGCAGGAGAGGTAAGCGGTAGGCTGGATGATGTCTTGAAAAAAATTTCCGTTTACTTTGAAAACCTTTCAAAGCAGACGGAAAAAGTAAAAAATTCCTTAACCTATCCAGTTGTGCTGAGTATCGTGGCTTTTTTGGTAGTTGTATTTTTAATGAACAGCGTAATTCCTACTTTTATAAACTTGTTTGCGGAAGCAAAGGCAGAACTTCCCCTTACCACAAGGTTGCTATTGATGATAAGTCAGAAATTTAATATCATCTTGTCAATAATGTTACTAATAACAATATTATTAATTATTACATATTACAAATTAATGGAAAATCCCCAAATAGCAATAAAATTGGACTACTATAAGCTTAACATACCTTTAATTGGCAGATTTATAAAAAAAGGGATAACAGCAAACTTTGCCAATACCCTTGCGATACTTATTGCCAGCGGTATACCCATTTTAAAATCCTTAGAGGTTGCAGAAAGGGTAATACAAAACAGGGTTTTCAAAAAGGACCTGGAAAAAGCAAGGGAAGATTTAAGAAAGGGAAAAAGTTTATACGAAGCTCTTGAAAATAGCGAACTACCGGTTATGCTTATAAAAATGATAGGAGTGGGAGAGGAAGCAGGAGCTCTGGAAGAAATGCTTACAAAAACAGCGGGATTTTTCGAAAACGAAATGGAATTTGAAAGGGAAAGACTGCTGAGCCTGATAGAACCCGTAATGATAGTTTCCTTAGCCTTAGTTGTAGGTTTTATAGTAGTAGCGGTAGTGATGCCCATATTTACAATATACAACTTTTATTAAGGCATAAAATTTTTTTATAAATTTTTAATATAGAAGAAAGGGGGTGCAAGGGGGGCATGTTGATGAGAATTAGAAAAATGTTAAAAGAGAAAAAGGGGTTCACATTGATTGAATTGATTGTGGTTGTCGCAGTTCTTGGTATTTTGGCAACAATAGCGATACCGAGGGTAGGAAATATTGTAGGAACTGCAAAATCTAACGCAGATGAAATGAATAAATCTTTAATTATTAATGCATTGGAAAGATATAACGCAGAAAAAGGAGAATATCCTACTAGTTTGGATGTTTTAGTTTCCAGTGGTTATTTAGATAAAATTCCTAAAAAATCTAATAATACCGATTTTAGCTATAGTGTTGCAACAGATAAAAAAAGTTATACTTTGCAGTAAATTAATTATTTAATTTTAAATTTAAACGTTAAATGTAAGTTTTTAAGAATTGAAAGGTTTAAAAATACTTTTTGCAAAAATTTCTTGAAATATTTATTTTTTAATATTAATTATTAATAATAAAAACATTATCTGAATATAAAATTCCTTTCGGAGGGATATAATGCTTTTTTCCTTTATCCTGGGTGCAATAATCGGAAGTTTTATAAACGTTGTAGTCTACAGGGTTCCTCAAAAGATGTCCATTGTATATCCCTCCTCTCATTGTCCTTTTTGCAAAAAAAGGCTGGAGGTTTTTGAGCTTATACCCGTTGTGAGCTTTCTTTTACAAAAGGGACGGTGTAGAAATTGCGGTGAAAGGATTCCCATAAGGTATTTTTTTATAGAGCTCTTAACCGGAATACTTTTTACTCTTTTATTCTTTAAATTCGGTTATAATTTGAGTTTTATAAAATTTGCCCTTTTTGTAAGCGTGCTTTTATCTTTAACCTTTATAGATCTGGAGCATTACATTTTGCCCGATGAAATTATCATATTCGGCTTAGTTTGCGGTATTATTTTCGTTTTTATCGAGAAAAATTTTTATACCTCACTTCTGGGCGGATTAATAGGATTTACCTTTATGGCAGTGATTTTCCTGCTTTCTCGGGGAGGTATGGGGGGCGGGGATGTGAAACTCGCCTTATTGATAGGACTTTTTACCGGGATAAGGTTTATACTGCTGTCGATCTTAACTTCTTTTGTAGTAGGGGCCTTTATCGGGATTATATTAATTTTTATAAAAAGAAAAAATTTAAAAGATCCAATCCCCTTTGGGCCTTTTTTGAGTTTAGGCGCTATATTTTCGATACTTTTTGGAGAGGAATTGCTAAAATATTATTTTAACCTTTTTAAATAAATTTTGAAAAGAGGTTTAAATGAATAAAAATTCGGGTTTTACTTTAATTGAACTGCTTATTATTATTGCAATTTTTGCCATAATTACAACCCTTGCCCTGCCAAGATTTGAGTCTACCTTAGAAAATTTTAAGCTAAATCTTGCCGGTCAGCAGGTGGCGAGGCATATTGCTTTGGCAAGAGAGAAGGCTTTATCGGAAGGAGTTACGGTAAGATTAATTTTTGATTTGCATTCTAAGGACAATTATCAAATATTAGTTTCTATTCAGGGGAGCAAATTCGTTTTACCTCCCGGTGTAAAATTTTCCTATACCAATTTTCCGGGTAACACTTTAGAGTTTTACCCATCAGGAGTTCCTTCTCAGGGAGGAACCGTTGCAATTTCAGGGAAATATAAAACCTATTATGTTATAGTAACTCCCGTGACTGCGAGGGTAAGGATCGGCGATTCTCCCCCGGTATATTAAATTTTTTACGTAATGGGGTTTTATTATGAAAGGGTATACCCTGGTGGAAGTTGTTTTAGCTGTTGCTCTCTTGGCTTTGATTTTTGTGCCGGGCTATATGCTGTTAAATGATAATTTGCTTACTGAAAGCGTAAGCTTGGATAAAACCGTTTTGACATTTTTAGCAAAGCAAAAAATGGAAGAAATGCTTGCAAAAAGTTTTGGGGAACTTTACGCAAAAATTCCCGCTAATGAAAGTTATTACGAAGAGGAAGAAAAGGATATAGAATATAATGGGCTAGTGTTCAATAGAAAAACAAAAATTATTTTTAAAAATAATTGTTTGCTTCAGCTGGTCGTAACTGTTGAGAGTGAAAACGGAAAAGGCGGGGCGGTTACAATTGCGACTTTTAAAGGAAGGTTTGATTAAAATTAAAAGGCACGAAAAGGGATTTACTCTGATAGAGGTTATATTAACCGTTGCCATAATGGGACTTATTATATCAACTGCTTTAGGGGCATACAGAGGAACCTTGTCCACCTACGGAGTAATATTAAAAAAAAGCGATGTCTTTTTAAATGCCAGAACTGTTTTAACAAGAATTGAGGAAGATATTAAATATGCAAAAGAGATAAATTTACTGGATGAAACCTATTCGGGAAGCGGTAATTATAAAAAAATAGAGGTCGCATATATAAATTCCCAGGGGCAAAGGGAGACTGTATATTATTATTTTAATAGTGCCACTAATACCGTATTAAGGGAAAGCAACGGAACATCTAACCCTGTTGCGCAAGTGGAAGATTTATATTTTTCCTGGGAGGACAAAAACCTGAGCAAGGTAAAAATCGCTTTAAAATTGAAATACAATGAAACAGAATATGTTTTTTATTCCCAAATTATCCCTTTATCGTTATTATTAGATTAATTACATGATTATTTACGGAGAGGATGAGGGGATGAAAACTTTGAAATTAAAAAATTTTATGGAAGACGTGGTAATTCAAATACTGGATGAAATTTTGACGGAAAAGAAGGATTTTTGTAACTGCGAAAGGTGCAGGCTGGATATCATGGCAATAGCCTTAAACCACCTGCCTCCCAAATACACCGTTACGGAAGAAGGGGAGGTATTTACCAAAATACAATTATTAAGCCAGCAATTCAGGGCGGATGCTCTGGTAGAAATCGTAAAAGCTATAGAAATAGTATCAAAAAATCCGCATCACTGATGAGGTGTAATCATGTCGTTTTATAAATCAAGGATTGGTATAGACCTGGGTAGTTTTTATATTAAAGCAGTTGAAGCTTATAAAACAAAAAATGGAATTTATATAAAGGAATTTATTAAGCTGGAAAAAGGAGAGAATGAGGATATAATCCCCATTTTGAAAGATATTCGATCTAAATTAGGGAAAAAAAGTGTAATTTTTGGCCTTCCATCAAAACATATCATATACCGCAATGTTTCCCTCCCCAGAATGAAGCCCAAGGAGATGAAGGAAGCGGTTTACTGGGAATCTCAGGATTTTACTATGGTTATAAAAGATGACTATACTTTTGATTATGAGATAATTTTGGAAAACGAAAAAAGTGTACAGTTGCTCTTAGCTGCAGCCCCCACTTCGGTAATAAAGGAGTATATCGAGGCCTTTGAAAAAGCAGGGTTTTATGTAGAAGCGGTAGATGTTTACCCTTTGGCAGTAAACAGGGTTTTTAAGGAAAGGTTTAAGGATGAAGTGGTAATTATTCTGGATTTGGGACAGCACCACACTGAGGCCACAATTTTGGAAAACGGTCTGTTTTTTTTCAGCAAAACCTTTAGTTTTTCGGTTTCTTCTGGAAAAATAAAAGCCCTGGATTTTATCCAGGAAATTTCACGATTTATAGATTATTATTCTATTCAAAAAAAAGGCAAACGTGTAGATAAGGTTCTACTTATGGGAGGCGGAAGCAAGTTATCGCACATTGGGGGAATTATTTTTGAAAATTTTAACTTAGACATCCTTTTTGCAAGAGAGCTTAACCTCCAGGATTTAAAAATAAAAGTATTAAAAAATGAAACCCTTTTTGACCTTGCAGATTTTTGCAATGCATTAGGATTTGCGATGAGGGGATAGGATGAACAGATTGAATTTAATACCGCAGGATATAGTTTTGAAAAGAAAAAATAAAAAAAGATTAGTAGTATCTTCTATTGTTTTAATAATAATATTTACGCTTTTCATTTATTATTTAGGCATTTTTTTTGCCTTCAATTACAAATTAGAGAGAGAAATAGCTTTTTATCAGAATAATATATCACAGATAAATAAACAGATAGGAGAGGAAAAGGATTTTGAAAAGGAATTAAAAGATCTTAAAAAAAGAAAGGAAATATACGATTCTTTGATTAAAGGTAAGATATACTTTTTTGACCTTATAAGTAAAATTGAAAGTAAAAAATCTGCGGATATAAATTTAACATCTATAAATTTGAAAGACCGCACTTCTATTTCGATCGCTGGCTATTGTTCTTCTTTATCTTCCTGTTCAAATTTTTTAAGAAATTTAAAGTATATTGAAAACTTAAAAGAAGTGAATTTAAATCACGTTCGTTTCGATTCCTCAAAAAATATATTTTACTTTGAAATTACCCTGAGTTTTTGAATATTTTATGAACCGGGGGAAAAGGAATGAAAGGAAAATTGTTTTCATTAAAAATCAATAATAAACTAAGCCAGAGGGAAAAAAAATTGCTTTTTTTACTTTTGATAGTGATTATTTTTTATTTTTTTACGAATTTTTTTATACCCTGGCTTGATGATTACAAGCAAAAACAGGAAAAATTAATCGCTTTAAGGGAAGAATATAAAAAAATTCTGGATTATTATGATGAGCTGGTTAGGGAGAAAAAGAATTTAGAAGAGTATAAGAGAAAAAGAGAAGAATTGAAAAGTGTGCTTCCCGATAGCAGTAACGCTGAAGATGTGCTGGAAAATATAGATTTTTTAGCTGCTAAAAATAAGGTTAAAATATTAATAATTAAACCTGAGGGTGGAAATAAAGGAGAAGGTGGAGAAAAATATGCCTTTTTTTCTATACAGGTAGAAGGTAGCAAGGAAGGTTTATACTCTTTTCTTTCAGATTTAGAAAAACAAAAAAGGTTAATCTTTATAGATAACTTAAGTATTAATTTAAATGACGGCAATGCGGGCAGTGCAGAATTGAAGGTAAGGTATTGCTATTTCTAAACTTATAATCCTGTAAATTGTAATACAAATATGGTAATATTAAGGTAAACGGTTTATAAAAGGGAAAGGAGGGTTAATTTGGTAAGCACGAGGATTGAAAAACTTGTAAATGCATTAAAGGAAAAAAATTTATTATCCGCTGTTATTTTTAAGCCGGAAAATATTTTTTACCTTTGCAACTATACCGGAGAAGGCTTTTTGCTGGTTACCGAAACTAAGATGTACATATTTACAGATTTTAGATACGTTGAACAGGCCAAAAAGGAAAGCCCGCATTGCGATGTAATAGAATACAAACCCGGGGTTTCCTCTTTTAGCCTTCTTGCTCAGGTATTAAAGGAAAATAATATTTTAAATACCGGCATTGAAGAAAATGTAGTAACATTAAAAACTTATGAAGAATTAAATCAAAATTTAGAAGGGATAGAAATAGGAAGAGTAGGCGGTCTTGTAGAAAAAATAAGGATGATCAAGGAAGAGGAAGAAATAGATAATATAAAAACTGCTCAGCGAATTGCGGATATGGCGTTTATTCATATTTTGGATTACATAAAACCCGGAGTTTCGGAAAAAGAGATTTCCTTAGAATTGGAGTTTTTTATTAAAAAGAATGGGGCCCAAGGTTTATCCTTTCCGACTATCGTAGCTACCGGTGAAAGAGCTTCCCTTCCTCATGGTGAACCAACGGAAAGAAAATTAAAATACGGAGATTTTATAACCCTGGATTTTGGTGCAAAGTATAATCATTACTGTTCCGATATGACCAGGACGGTATTTTTAGGAAAACCCGGTGAAGAACAGATAAAAATATACCGGATCGTCAGGGAAGCTCAGGAAAAAGCTCTGGAGTACATAAAAGCAGGAATTTTAGGAAAAGATGCCGATAAGATTGCAAGAGACATAATTGAAAATAATGGTTTTGGTTCAAATTTTGGACACGGATTGGGTCATGGTGTTGGTTTAGAGATTCATGAGGAGCCAAGGCTCTCAAAATTGGGCGAGGAAGAATTAAAGCCGGGGATGGTAGTAACAGTAGAACCGGGAATATACATAGAAAATTTCGGTGGTGTACGAATCGAAGATTTGGTAGTGATTACCGAACATGGCATTAAGAACTTGACAAAATCCAGCAAGGATTTGATAATCTTATAATGTTAAATTCTTTTAATGAAAATACTAAGAATGGAGGTATTTTATATGATTTCAACTAATGATTTAAGACCCGGTGTCACCGTAGAAATTGATGGAGAAGTATATGTAGTTGTTGAATTCCAGCATGTTAAACCAGGAAAGGGTGCAGCCTTTGTAAGAACCAAGATCAAAAATGTTAAAACCGGACAGGTCTTTGAAAGGAACTTCCGGGCAGGAGAAAAATTAAACAGGGCTATACTGGAAAGAAAAAATATGCAGTATTTATATGAGACTGATGGTACATACTATTTTATGGATACTCAAACTTATGAGCAGGTACCTCTGACTAAAGAACAGCTGGGTGATGCGCTGAAGTTTTTAAAAGAAAACTTGGAAGTAATGGTGGTCTTTTATGAGGGCAAAGCTATAGGTATTGAACTTCCCACCTTTGTTGACCTCAAGGTTGTGGAAACTGAGCCCGGCTTCAGGGGTGATACTGCTACGGGAGGATCAAAACCGGCTACTCTGGAAACTGGAGCGGTAGTTCAGGTACCACTTTTTGTTGAAATAGGTGACGTAGTAAGGATAGATACCAGGACGGGTGAGTATTTGAGCCGAGTATAAAAATTAAAGGAGGATAATTATGAGTGATTTAAAAGCAAAGGTAGCTTATGTGAAAGGTCTTGCAGACGGGCTGGGATTGGAGGATTCTAAAGAAAAAAGATTGCTTTTAGAAATTATTAATTTACTTGAGGCAATGGCTGAAGAAATTGATGAAGTAAAAGCTTTTTCCGAAGCAACCCAGGAATATGTAGAAAGCCTTGACGAAGATCTGGGCAGATTGGAAGAAGATGTATACGGGGATGATGATTACGAAGAGGACGAGGATTATTTATATGAAGATGAAGACGAAGAAGATGAAGATTTAGATGAGGATGATTACGACGATGAGGATTATGAAGAAATTGATTTAGATGAGAGCGACCTTGTGGAATTGGAATGTCCTAACTGCCGCGAGACGATATATATAGATAGAAGTCTTTTGGAAAACGACAGCACGGAATGCCCAAATTGCAAGACGGTAATAAATGTTAATTTTGATGAAGATAGTAAAGAACAAGAAGATTAAGAGGGAGTATCCCTCTTTTTTTTTGTCTTTTTTTATAAGATTAAAGTCATATTGAAGGGTTAATTTAAATATAAATTTATAACAAAGGGGGGACAAGGTTTGTACATTGAAAAATTCTCAAAAGTAATAGAGAAAGATATATTTCCGGTGTTGCCGTCTAATATCCGGGGAATTATTCAGAAAATCGAGGGAGATTTGCTGGAAAAGGTTGAGGAAATAAGAATCAGAGTGGGAAAACCTCTTACACTGGTTTTTACAGGAAACGATTTTTTTGTAACACCCCAGGGTAATTTGACTAAGAATCCATCAATAGCTTATGAAATTACAGAAGATGATGCCTTAAGACTTCTTTCAATAATTAGTCAGAATTCAATTTATGCCTTGGAAGAAGAACTGAAAAATGGTTTCCTTACTATAAAAGGAGGGCACAGAATAGGCTTGGTGGGTAAAGCTGTAATGGAAAATGGAAAAATTAGAACTCTAAAACATATTACAGGGTTCAATATTCGCGTTGCAAAGGAATTAAAAGGGGTGGCTGAGAAAGTTTTACCCTTTATCATAGACAAAGATGGTCAAATTTTAAATACCCTGATCTTATCTCCTCCCAAGGCAGGTAAAACCACATTGTTAAGAGACATTATAAGACAGGTGAGCGATGGTGACCCAAAACTGCATCTTAAAGGATTTAAGGTGGGTCTGGTGGATGAGCGTTCAGAAATTGCCAGCTGCTTCGAGGGAAAACCCCAAAAAGATGTGGGAATAAGAACGGATGTTCTTGATGGATGTCCCAAAGCCATAGGAATAATGATGCTCTTAAGATCAATGTCGCCGGAAATCATTGCTACCGATGAAATAGGCAGGGCTGAAGATGTAGCTGCTATAGAAGAAGCAATTAATTCAGGAGTAAAACTAATAACCACAGCTCATGGCAGAGATATAGAAGATGTAAAAAAAAGGCCGATTTTAAGGGAAATTATTGAACGGGGTATTTTTGAAAGATATATAATTCTGGGGTTTTCTCAAGGAGCAGGGACCCTGGAAAAAGTGCTGAATGAAAATTTTGAGATAATTTACAGTATTAACTTGATTAAAGGGGGGTATTTAAATGTGGTTTAAAATCATCGGGGGCTTATTAATTCTGTTTTCCTCTTCTTCAATTGGATTTATAGTAGCAAAATATTACGGTGAAAGGCCTAAATTACTGAGGCAATTACAAAATGCTCTTTCGATGCTGGAAACGGAAATAAATTATTCTAATTCTCCTTTGCCTGAGGCGTTGCGCAATGTTGCTTTAAGATGCGATAAGGATGTTTCCTTTTTATTTTCTAAAACAAAGGAGTATATAAACTCTACGGAGGGTTTGACTGCTGCTGAAGCCTGGGAAAAAGCTTTGAAGGCTTTTTCCAGGACAAAATCACTGAACGAGACAGACATGGAAATACTTGATGCTTTCGGAAAATACTTAGGAACTTCCGACAGAGAGGATCAAATTAACAAATTAAGGCTAACTCTTTCTCAACTTAGGTCCCAGGAACACAAAGCCATAGAGGAAAAAGAGAAAAATGAAAGAGTATGGAAATACTTAGGGGTAATGACGGGTCTCTTGATAGTACTTTTGCTAATATAAATCGGGAGGAGATGTATATGGAAGTAAATATTTTATTTAAAATAGCAGCTATTGGAATTGTGATTTCAATTATAAATAGCGTCTTAATAAGGTCGGGGCGAGAAGAACAGGCTCAATTTACCACACTCGCGGGTGTTATCTTAGTTCTATTGATGATTATACCCCTGCTTACCCGTTTATTTTCTAATATAAGAACGATGTTTCAAATATATTATTAAATAAATTTAAATTAACTTTGAAGGGGTATGTAAATGGAAATTATTAAAATAGTTGGAATTGGGATAGTTTGCACGATTTTTATTGTACTTTTAAATAAGGATCGTCAGGAGATTGCAATCCAGCTTTCAATTGTCGCGGGAATAGTTATTTTCCTGATTGTGCTAAACAAAATAAATTCTGTTATAGAGGTATTAAGCGAACTGGCTTCAAAATCCAATATTCAGTCTTTTTATTTTACCACCATATTGAAAATTGTTGGAATAACCTATATAGCGGAGTTCGGTGCACAGATTTGCAGAGATTACGGCTCTGCTTCCGTAGCATCGAAAATAGAATTTGCAGCAAAAGCAATAATAATGTATCTTTCAATCCCTATTATTTTTGCAGTAGTTCAGACCCTTTTTAAGATAATTCCTTAAGAGGAGGATCTCTTTGAAAAAAAATTTATATGTAATGATAATTACGGTATTGATAATTTTCTTTAATATTTTCTTTTCTAAGACTTGTCTTGCTGACATTACCGATGAAGTGGAAAAACAACTTAAAGAGATGGAACTCAATAGAATAAATTCCTTTTTACAGGAAATAGAAAAGGAGTATGAGGGTTACGTTCCTTCTTTTGATATAAATTTTATCCTGGATTTCATAAGGGGAAAGAATAGATTTGATGTCAAAAACTTTTTTATAAGCCTTTTTGAATATTTTTTTAAGGAAATAAAAGCAAATTATGCCCTTCTTGCCAAACTAATAGCAATGGCAGTGGTCTTTGCTGTTTTAAAAAATATGGAATTAAACTTTGAAAATAATAATATAAGTAATTTAGCGCACAGTGTGGTATACATGGTATTAATTATTATCGCGGTACAAAGTTTTTACGTAGCCATTTCGGCAGGGAAAAATGCAATAGACCGAATGGTTGCCTTTGTTCAGTCCCTTGTCCCGGTTATGATGTCCCTTCTTTTAGCAGTAGGCGGAAAGGTATCAAATGCGGTTTTACACCCGTATATTTTTGCTGCAATTACTGCTTCCAGTACATGGATAAAAGATATTATCCTTCCTATAGTACTTTTAATAGCGATATTGAATATAGTAAACAATATTTCGGATAGTTTTCATGTTTCCCAATTAGCTACTTTGATGAAGCAAATAATGATACTTCTTATAGGTATATTCCTTTGTGTATTTTTAGGAACTATTGTTGTAACGGGTGCTGCGGCTTCTGCGGTAGACGGAATTTTTATCAGGACGATGAAGTTCGCATCAAAAAATTTGATTCCCATCGTCGGCGGAGTATTTGCGGATACTGTAGATGCGGTAATAGGTTGTTCGCTGATCATAAAAAATGCATTGAGTTTGGTAGGTTTAATTGTTGTGATCGTTATAACAGCATTTCCGGTAATAAAAATTTTTTCAATAATATTTATTTACAGAATTGCAGCTGCTGTTATTCAACCTCTTGGAGAAAAATCCCTGGTAAAAAGCTTAGAGGATATAGCAAATAGTTTAGTACTTGTGATTATTTGCGTTGCATCGGTTTCTATAATGTTTTTTATAGCCATAACGGTAATACTATCTGCGGGCAATGCAGCCACGATGATGAGGTGAAATAATGGAATCGGTGATTTCATGGGTAAAGCAGATAATAACTATAGTCATGTTTTCCGTATTTATCGATTTTTTAATTCCTAACGGTAGCTTTGCAAGGTATGTAAAAGTAGTTGTGGGAATGTTAATTGTATTGGCGCTTTTAAATCCCATAATTGCCTTTTTAGACAAAGACAGAATTTTTGATCAAGCTTACTTTGGTATTAAAAGCTACATGGATAAACGAGAAACGGAAACCCTTTACCGATTTTCTGCCGATGAAGTTCAAAGGAAAAACATTATAAAAAATTACAGGAAAGAAATAGAAGATATTATCAAATATCAAATCGAAAGAATGACTGGATACGAAGTGGAAAAGGTATCGGTAATAATTGAAGAAAGACAGAATAATGATTTTGGAGAAATTGCGTCTATTAATATGGAAATCAGGCCTAAGGGGGAAATGACCGGAAATAAAGTAAAAAAAGTATCGGTGGAGTTAACAAAAAATGTAATCAGCGGAAACGATGATAAAATTAACAATTTAATTGAAACACTAAGCAGCATTTACAATGTACCGAAAGAAAGAATTTACGTGAAGTTGGAGGGGTATTGATGAAAAATTATATGAAGGATGAAAAGATAATAAACTTGGTATTCAATAATAAAATAATTTTAAGCCTTTTTATTATAGGCATATTATTTATGACTGTTGGTGGTTTTATTTTTAAAAAAGAAACTAATTTTACCACAGGACAAAATGAAAATATTCAAAATATGGTACCTGTTGACTATCAAAAAAATTTAGAAGGGAAATTGGAGGAAGTTTTAAGCCGGGTAGAGGGGGTTGGAAGGGTTAAGGTAATGATAACCTTTGGAAGTCAGGAAGAGGTCGAGCCTGCCTTTAACACTGTGGAAGGAGAGACTATAACGGAAGAAAAAGATAACCAGGGGGGGATGAGGACGGTAACTGAAAAGGAAGTAAATAAACAGGTGGTTTTGGTCAATAAGGACAATAAAAGCGAAGCATTTATAGTAAAGAAAATTATCCCGGAAATAAAAGGTGTATTAATTGTCGCAGAGGGCGGTGAAAGTTCGGAAACGGTGGATAGATTAACAAAAGCCGCATCAACCCTTTTGAATATTCCCGTTTACAAAATTAATGTTCTTCCTTATGTAAAAAACTAAAGGAGGGGTAAAAATGACCTTTTTATTTGAAAGAAAAAGGATAATTGTAGGAGTGCTGGTTTTACTATTAATATTTTCGGTATATTTAATGTTAAAAAGTGATTATCCCAAACTCTCTTTTATAAAGGAAAATAAAAATGAAAAAAATACACTGCAACAGGTTAGTAAAAATGGGTTGGAGAAAAATTTCTTCATAGATTACAGGTTGGAAAGAGATAGATTGAGAAGTCAGGAAGCGGATTATTTAAGAGAAATAATAAATAATCCCAATGCCAGTAAAGAATCAAAAGAAAAAGCACAAAAGGATTTAATAGCTCTTGCCCAGAAAATAGAAAAGGAAATGATGATGGAAAATTTAATAAAAGCTAAAGGCTTCGAGGATTCGGTTGTTATTTTAGCAGAAAATTCAGCTAATGTAGTTGTAAAATCAGGGGGGTTACAACCTAAAGAAGTTGCACAAATTACGGACATAGTGAACAGGATTACGGGGCTTCCATTAGATAAAATTACCATCGTAGAAAGAAAATAAAAAATATTGTATTCAATTGTATTCGATAGATATTTTTGTTATAATTTAAGATAATTGGATAATATTTGCATTGTGGAGGTAAAAAAATATGGTTATAGACAACGAAAAGGGCTCTGTAAAGATAGCTGACGAGGTAGTTAGTGTTATAGCCGGATTGGCGGCTTCCGAGGTTTCAGGTGTAGCCGGAATGAGCGGAGGGATAGCCGGGGGTATTTCTGAAATTCTTGGAAGAAAAAACCTTTCAAAGGGAGTCAAGGTGCAAATTAATGAAAAAGATGCGGTTATAGATGTATACCTTATTGTAAATTATGGTGTAAGGATTCCGGAGGTTGCGTGGAAGGTTCAGGAAAATGTCAAGAAAGCAGTCGAAAACATGACGGGATTAAACGTTTCGGAGGTAAATATACATATTCAGGGTATTAATTTTGAACAGACACCGAAAGAGCAGCCTAAATAATTAAAATAAATTATAGCCCCTTTAGGGGCTGATTTCCATTGAAAGGGGATTATATTAGAATGATAGAAAAATTTTTCCTGGGATTTTATTCTTTTATCATTGTTATTATTTCATTTTCTGCAATTATGTATTTTCTGGATCTTCCTTTTCCTTTGATGAATTTATGGACAAGTTTTACAGGAATGGTCGGGAATTTAGAATTTGCCATAATCTTTGGTTTGGTGTTATTATTGAGTCTTTACACCTTGTATCTCTCCTTAAAAATAAAAAGGGTTGAATTGGCGCAAATCAATATGACTGAAATTGGTGGTGTAAGCATTTCCTTTAAAGCTATTGAAGACATGGTAGCTATTTTAATGAAAAAATACGATGCGGTAAAAGATACAAAAATTTATATAAACAAAAAAGAAAACGGTGTAGGCATAAAACTGTATTTATCTGTTACTCCTGAATCAAATATTCCCGAACTGTCCGCAGATATTCAAAAAACCATAAAGGAAGCCCTGCAGTCGGCAGCAGGAGTGGAAGTAAATAATGTAAATGTGGTAATAAAGGACGTATTTAAAGCAGCTAAAAAAGCATAACACGAGGGGTGAAAGAATGAATTTTTTTTATGAATTGTGGGAATATCATAAAGGTAAAATAACAGGAGTGATTTTGGGATTTATAGTAGGGCTTTTAATAATAATTTTCGGTTTTTTTAAGGCTCTTTTTTTAATATTTTGTTGTGCAGTAGGCTATTTTATAGGAAAAGCCATTGATAGAAACATTCCGCTAAGAGAATTTATAAATAAATTTTTACCACCGTATAAATAGATTTTTTAAAGGAGGCAGGATTTTTTGACCAGAAGATCCGCACGGGAAATAATCTTCAAAATGCTTTTTGCTTACGAATCCGGAGAAAATACCCCTGAAGAATCTCTTTCCATAGCCTGGGAGAAGCCTATTGAGGAAAAAGATAAAGAATATATTTTAAGAGTTCTTGAAGGAATTATAAAAAACTTAGGCTTAATTGATGGCATTATTCAAAAGTATACGATTGACTGGAAATTGGAAAGACTTTTGCTTACGGATAAAACTCTGCTCAGGTTGGCTATATATGAAATATTATTTTTAGAAGAAATACCGGAAGGTGTTTCAATAAATGAAGCTGTAGAATTGGCTAAGGTCTACGGGGATTCAAAATCTCCCAAGTTTATTAATGGTGTACTTGGTGCAATTGTTAGAGATCTGGATAAAATAAAGAAAAATATTTAATTTAATATTTAATTTTTATAATCCGGGGGTTTCTATGGAGAGTGAAATTTTTTCGGTAGGTGAGGTTACTCGATATATTAAATATTTATTTGATAATGATGAAATCTTGACGGGAATTTCTATACGTGGAGAAATTTCCAATTTTAAGTGCCATAATTCCGGGCATTTTTATTTTTCTCTGAAAGATGAAGAGGCTCAAATTCACTGCGTAATGTTTAAAAGTCGTAATATGAACCTCGATTTTTTCCCTCAAAACGGTTTGAAAGTTATTGCAACGGGTTATATAACGGTTTATGAAAAAAACGGTGAATATCAGTTATACGTGGAAAAACTTGAAAAGGATGGGATAGGGGAGTTATATCTTCAGTTTCAAAAATTGAAGGAAAAATTACAGGAAGAAGGGCTATTTGATGATTCAAGGAAAAAAAATCTGCCGTTTTTACCAAAAAATATTGGAATAGTTACATCTATTAACGGTGCAGCATTAAGGGACCTTTTAACTGTAATAAAAAGAAGATTTCCTAATGTTAACATTACTATTGCACCGGTTTCGGTTCAGGGTGAGCAAGCAAAGGATGAAATATCTGAAGGAATAGAATTATTAAATATTTATGGAAATGTAGATGTAATTATAGTTGGAAGAGGTGGAGGATCAATTGAAGAATTATGGGCTTTTAATGAAGAAAAAGTTGCAAGGGCAATAGCTGGTTCGAAAATTCCTGTAATTTCTGCGGTAGGTCATCAAACAGATTTTACCATTGCGGATTTTGTCGCAGATATGAGAGCCCCAACTCCTTCCGCAGCGGGTGAAATGGTAATACCCGAAAAGGATAAATTAAGGAGCAATTTGGAAATAATGAAAAAGAGATTGTTTAAACGTTTGGAGGCCATAATAAGCACTAAAAGACAGGAAGTGGAATATTTAAAAAGGCACTACACGGGGAAAAAATTTAATATTATTTTGAATACTAAAAGGCAGGACTTAGATGAGGTCTTAAAGAATTTGATAAATTGTATGGAAAATATGATCGATGAAAGGAAGACAGCTTTTAATTATCTTGTTGAAAAATTAAACGCGTTAAACCCTCTTGCAGTTCTAAGTAGAGGTTATAGTATTTGCCAGGATGAAAAAGGAAAGATCATAAATTCTATCGAAGATGTTTCTATCGATCAAAGTGTAAAGGTAATGCTATGGGATGGTTTTTTAAAATGTAATGTAAATTCCAGGGAAAAAAGGGTGATAGAATGAAATACGAAGAAGCTATAGATAAACTTTCTAAAATAGTCGAGAGGTTAGAAGAAGGTTCACTTTCCTTAGAAGAATCACTGACTTTATTTGAAGAAGGGATAAGGCTTACAAAAATCTGTATGAAAATACTGGATGAAGCTGAGGGGAAGATACAGATTTTAACAAAGGAAATTAATGGAGAGATAAAAGTGACAGACTTTGAAGAAGGAAGTGCAGAAAGTTGGAAGAGCTAATTAGAGAAATGCAGGCATGCAAAATACTGGTGGATAAAGCCTTGAATGAATACCTTCCCGATGAAAATTTATATCCTTCGGAAATTTTTAAAGCAATGAGATACAGCATTTTTGCAGGCGGAAAAAGAATTAGACCCATTCTGGTAATGAAAACAGCGGAGATGTTCGGCCTATCCAAGGAAATGGTACTTCCTACGGCTTGCGGTATTGAAATGATACACACCTACTCGTTAATACATGACGATTTACCCTGTATGGATGATGATGATTTTAGAAGAGGAAAGCCTACCTGTCATAAAATTTTCGGCGAGGCTATCGCTTTGTTAGCGGGAGATGCTTTACTTACCCATGCTTTTTTGGTAATTTCAAAGAATAGAGAAATCAAAGGGATTGATGCAAATGCGGTTCTTGATGTAATTGAAAGGATCTCCAAAGCAAGTGGGCCATTAGGAATGGTCTCGGGCCAGGTAGTTGATATTTTAAGTGAAGGAAAGGTTATCGATGAAAAACTACTTTATTTTATGGATGATAAAAAAACGGCGGAGCTAATAAAAGGTAGTCTTTGGGCAGGTGCAAGGCTTGCAGGTGCTGATGAGAAGGAACTTGAAAGAATGGATAATTTCGGAGAAAAAATAGGATTAATCTTTCAAATCACGGATGATATATTGGATGTGGAAGGCGATGAAAAAGCCATCGGTAAGCCTGTAGGGAGCGATATTAAGAATAAGAAAAACACCTTTATAAATGTATTTGGAATAAAGCAATCAAAAGACATTATAGGAAGCTTGGCACAGGAAGCAAAAAAACTTTTGCTTGATTTTAAGAACAACGAATTTTTAATAAAGTTGGTTGACTTTCTCATAAACAGGACTCATTGAGCATAACTCTTATTCAGTGAAAATTACTTATCATTAAGGGATTGGTAGCTAAATAAGGTTTAAATTTGGCTATTTTCGTGTTTGTAACCTTTATAATGTTTATGCTATAATTGAATTCGCATAAAGGGCAGGTGGCGCAGTATTCTAGTCGAAATCTGCTTCTCTGAAGACGGGGCTAAAAATCCGTCAAGGGCACATCGATGAAGTTCTTTGTGCTGGCTTTCGACGCCCAGTCGGGGGCTGGTGCAGGGAGTAAGGAAGTGGGGCGGCCTGCAACGGCATGCGGGATTACGACCCTATTTCCGTGGAGACCCAAGTTTGTGGTCTAATCGTCAGGAAAAGGCTACGGCTTGGGGGGTTAACCTGCATCCGATACTTATATAAGTGTTGGGTGCAGTGTAGCCTGCCTTGAGTGGTATGGGTGGAAAAAGTATTTTTACTTTGAAACCCATGCTGCAAAAGAGGCTAGGAGAAGCGTGATTTCGGTGAGGAAAACTCCTAGACTGTTCTCTCCAATGGGAAGCGGAGCGGGGATTACAGTGCGGACTAAGTGGCAATCCAGTCCTGCTTCTGGCAACAAAGCAGAAGAAGGCTTAAAGGGGAACCGCCCGGGCGGCGACGACGGGTGCCTTCTTGGGAAAACCTACTGGACCTAAGCCGCAATATTTACCTGCTTCGTTGCCTCCTGCCCCCATGATTACTATGAGGTGCATCTGTTTGAAAAAAGAAAAACTTTTTAAAAAAAATAAATCGAAGATAATGAAAAACAATAACGGAAAACCAAAGGCAAATTGGATATTAAAGGTAATAATCCTCGCTTTTGGTTTATCCGTTTTTTTTAGCCTTGGCTCTGAAATATTGATGTCAAGGGTGAATATAATAATTTCATTTATTATATTAGTAGGAATAATATTTATAGGAATACTATTTGATATAATAGGTACTGCGGTGACATCCGCTGATGAGGCTCCTTTCCACGCAATGGCTGCTGATAAAGTAAAAGGCGGAAGGGAAGGCGTTAGACTAATTAGAAACGCCGATGTAGTTTCAAATTTTTGCAATGATGTAATTGGAGATATATGTGGTATAATAAGTGGTTCGGCTGGAGCAGCAATAGTTTTAAAAATATTCATTTCAAAAGGTGGGATAAAAGAAACTTTAACCAGTATTATTATTTCGGGTATTATCTCTACGGTTACAGTAGGAGGTAAAGCGCTTGGGAAGACCTTTGCCATAAATAATTCAAAGGAAATAGTCTATAAAGTCGCATATATTGCCTGCCTCTTGAATGAAAAATTTGGAATAGACCTAATTCCTAAAAGTTGTCCAAGAAAAAAGGTTTAAAGGAGAGAATGCCGTGCCCAAGGAAAGGTTGGATATATTGCTTTTGAAAAAAGGTATTTTTGATAGCAGAGAGAGGGCAAAAGCGGAAATAATGGCCGGAAATGTTTTTATTGACGGCAAAAAGGTGGATAAAGCTGGTACATTTGTAAAGGAAGATGCGGAAATTTTCATAAAAGAAAGGTCCATTCCTTATGTCAGCAGAGGAGGGCTAAAATTAAAAAAAGCCCTGGATTTTTTTAAGATTAAAGTAGAAGGAAAAACTGCAATCGATGCAGGAGCTTCAACGGGTGGCTTTACCGATTGTCTATTAAAAGAAGGTGCTAAAAAAGTATATGCGGTTGACGTGGGTTACGGACAGTTAGACTATTCATTGCGAAATGATGATAGGGTTGTAAATATTGAAAGGAAAAATGTTCGTTACTTAACCTATGAGGATATAGGCGAACTGGTAGATTTAATTACAGCTGATTTATCTTTCATTTCATTAAAACTTGTCTTTGAACCTTTCAAAAAACTTCTTAAAGAAGAAGGGGATCTGATAACATTAATTAAACCGCAATTCGAAGTAGGCAAAAATGAAGTGGGGAAACACGGCGTTGTAAGAGATTTGAGATTGCATGAAAAAGCTATTAGGAATGTACTTATAGAAGGTGAAAAAATAGGTTTTTTCTGCCATGGACTTACTTTTTCGCCGATTCAGGGGCCGGAAGGAAATATAGAGTTTTTAGCATGGTATAAAACCTGCAAATTTACGGGATTTATAGATATCGAAAAAGTGGTAATGGAAGCCCATAACAATTTTAAGAGGTGAGCATATGAAGCAATTAAGCCTTTTCATCAATACCTCTAAACCAAAAGCGGTAGAAATTTCTGAGAGTTTAATCGATTGGTTGGAAAAAAAGGATTTTAAGGTAAAAAATAGGTTTGCAGTAGAAGAATTGAAAGATATAGAATTGGATTTAATGAATTCGGTGGAATTTGCCATATGCTTGGGAGGAGACGGTACATTACTGAGCGTTGCAAGAAAACTTGCCCCATTGAATATACCCATTTTAGGAATTAATGTAGGTCATGTTGGTTTTTTAACAGAAATAGAACTGAAGGACCTTTTCAGGGATCTGGAGTTCTTTAAAACTGGAAAATTTTTTTTGGATAAACGTATGATGATTGAAGCGTTTGTAAAAAGAGGGGATAAAGTACTAAGTAGCTTCCTTGCATTAAATGATGTGGTAATTACAAAGGGACCTTTTGCAAGGCTGATACGGATAAAGGCTACATCCAATAATTCCTATATTGATACATATCCTGCGGATGGGCTAATTATATCTACACCTACGGGGTCTACGGCTTATTCTTTATCGGCCGGTGGACCTATTGTCAGTCCTAATATGGAGCTTTTAATTTTAACTCCAATATGTCCTCATACTCTTCAAAATCGTTCTATTGTAGTATCAAAAGATGATATAATAAAAGTGCAGGTTTTTGCAGAACACCAGGAAATTATGCTGACAATAGATGGCCAAGAGGGATTTAAATTAATGCCTTTCGATGAAGTAATAATAAAAAAGTCTGAAAATTATACAAATTTAATTAGAATTAAAAACAGAAGCTTCTTTGATCTTCTAAGATTGAAACTAAAAGAACCCAATGGAAAAAGTTATTAAAGGAGGTTACCGGATATTGTGAAATCAAAAAGGCAGATGAAAATTAGGGAAATAATTAAAGAAAAGCCTATAGAAACCCAGGAAGAGCTGGCGGAAGAGTTAAAAAAAAGTGGTTTCAGCGTTACCCAGGCTACGGTTTCGAGGGATATTAAGGAATTAAGACTTATAAAAGTACTGAAAAATGGCAAATACTGTTATGACGAACCGGACAGCATTATTACTCCTTCGGAAAAACATTTAAGGATGTTTAAAGATTCCATATTATCCATAGATTATGCAGAAAATCTAATTGTAATAAAAACATTATCCGGTGCGGCCCAGGCTGCCGCTTTTGCAATAGATAATATTAAATTTGAAGAAATACTCGGGACAATAGCGGGTGATGATACAATACTGGCAGTTGTAAGGTCTAAAGAAAAAGTAAAGGATGTAGTTGAAAGGATCAAAAACATTATAAAATAGCCATAGCTAAAAGGGGGTCAATAAATGCTCCTTAAATTAAATGTTAAAAATTTGGCTCTAATAGAAGATATATCCATCGATTTTAAACCGGGATTAAATGTTTTAACTGGTGAAACGGGGGCGGGAAAATCTATACTAATAGATTCCATAGGATTAATTTTAGGAGATAGAGCCAGTACGGAATTGATAAGAACCGGAGCCGAAAATGCGTATATTGAAGCTGTTTTTGATGTAAGAAGTGAAGAAGCAAAAAATATAATCAGGGAATACGGGATTGATGAAGAGGAAACTTTAATTATTACCAGAGAAATAACCCTTCAGGGCAAAAATTTTTGCAGAATAAACGGTAAATTGGTACCTCTCTCTGCTTTGAAAAATATAGGAAGATATATGGTTGATATCTTTGCCCAGCATCAAACCTATCAACTTCTTTTTGATAGTGAATACCATTTGAAAATTCTGGATGAATTAGGGGAGAAAAAGGTTGAAACCCTTAAAAAAGAATTAAAAATTATTTTTGAAAAAATTAAAGAAATTAATAGAGAGATTAAAACACTTTTAAAAGAAAAAAGTGAAGCGGAAAAATTAAGAGATAGATTATCCTTTGAAAAAGAGGAACTGGAAAATGCATTTCTTTCTCCCGAAGAGGATAAAATTTTAGAAGAAGAAAGAGAAATCCTCGTAAATTCTGAAAAAATAATGAAATCCCTTATTTTAGCTGAAAGCTTACTTTACGAGGGAAACGATTCCCTTCCTGTGCTGGAGTTACTGGACAAAATCATTGATGCCCTTGAAGGTATATCTACTTATTTTAAAGATATAGACCGCACTTTGAACACAATTAAGGAGTCCTATTATTCCCTTCAAGAAGCTGCCAGTGACTTGCGGAAATTTATAAATAGGATTGACTTTAATCCGGAAAGATTGGACAGGGTTTTTGATAGATTATCCTTTCTCGAAAGGCTGAAAAAGAAATACGGTATGTCTTTGAATGAATTGATTAAGTATAAAGATGAAATAAATAAAAAACTGGAAGATATTTTAAACTTGGATGAAAAAATCGAAATTAAAAATAGCGAATATCGGAGTTTGATGGAAAGATACATGGATAATGCTATTAAATTACATAATTTGAGAAAAGAAATAGCTGAAAAATTAGAAAAAAAGATACTGAAAGAACTTGAAGAATTAGCGATGAAAGGAGTTCAATTTTCGGTAGATTTTAAATTTAAAGATGATATGGAGGGAATATACTTTGAAGGGCAGAAAATAGCTTATGGAGAAGATGGATTTGATTTTGTGGAATTTTTAATCTCTACCAACACCGGAGAGCCGTTAAAACCTTTAAGTAAAATTGCATCGGGTGGGGAATCTTCGCGGATAATGCTTGCTATAAAAAATATTATCGCGGATGTAGATAAAATTCCCTGTTTAATTTTTGATGAAATTGATACCGGAATTGGAGGAAGAACTGCTCAGATCGTAGGCGAAAAGTTATACAAAGTGGCGAAAAACCGCCAGGTATTATGCGTCACTCATTCTCCGCAAATTGCCTGTCTTGGTGATGCACACTTTCAAATTAAAAAAATAGTGAAAGATAATAAAACAATTACTGTTGTGGAGGAATTAACTTTTGAAAAAAGGGTAGAAGAAGTCGCAAGAATGTTGGGCGGAACTCAAATTACTTCTAACACAATACAATACGCAAGAGAAATGCTTACTATGGCACAAAGATTTAAAGAGTCAAATTAATTTCATAAAATAAAAAATTCATTATTTATAAAACGCCTTTAAGGATTAAGTTCCTTAAAGGCGTTTTTGTTTTTAGCAAATCGTTTAAAAATTGTCTGTATAAAAAAACTGTTAAAGGAAATCTTAAAAATCAGGTTAACCTTTTTTAAAGGAGTGAAAATATGAAATGGAAAAAGCAGCAAATAATAGGATTGACACTATCATTTTTAATTATAATTTTCTACTTTTTTACAAATACTATTTCCCTGCCGGAAAGGTTAAGCTTGATCGAAGGAAAGGAACAAAAAATCAGTATTAAGGTTCCTTTTACTTTTGAAATATTGTGTGAAAATGGTAATAATTTACTGATAAATGGTGAGAAAGTACAGGATTTTGTAAAAATAAACTTAAGAAACCCGGTAACAATACAATCAGCAAAACTCGGAAGCTATAATTTAGAATGGAGGTTATTCGGTGTAATTCCCGTAAAAAAAACCAAAGTTGAAGTTATTCCTCAGATCGAAGTAGTTCCCGGAGGTCATTCCATAGGTGTAAAATTAAAGCCTAATGGAGTTATAGTGGTTGGGACCGGACCAATTTCTGACGAAAAGGGCAAAAGTTATATACCTGCAAAAGAAGCGGGAATTGAAATGGGAGATACAATATTAAAGGCAAATGGAATTTATGTTTACTCAGCAGAAGATCTATCTACAATTATTAACAATGATGATGATAAGGTTATTACTTTAACAATAAAACGAAATGGAGCTATTTTCGATGTAAATGTAAAAGCAATGAAAAATAGAGCCGGGATTTATCAATTAGGCCTATGGGTAAGGGATATTACAGCGGGGGTAGGTACACTTACCTTTTATCATCCAGCAACAAGGATTTACGCAGCCTTAGGGCATATAATATCAGATTCGGATACAGGGAAAATAATCGAAATCGGCAACGGTGAGATAATACGGGCAAAAATAACCTCTATCCTTCCAGCAAAGAAAAATATACCCGGTGAAAAACGTGGAGTTTTTGTTAAGGAAGAAGAAGTTATCGGAAATATTTTAGAGAATAATAATTTTGGGATTTTTGGACAAATATATGAGCCACTGGAAAATCCCTATTACGCCCAAATACCCGTGGCACCAAGCAGCTATGTACATCCTGGAAAAGCAGAAATTCTCACGGTAGTTGAAGGCGAAAGTATACAAAGATATGAAGTGGAAATATTAAGGGTCTATAAACAGGAGGCGCCTTCTCCGAAAAGTATGGTAATAAAAATTACAGACCCAAGGCTTTTAACTAAAACTGGCGGGATAGTTCAGGGTATGAGCGGTAGTCCAATAATTCAGGACGGCTTTTTAGTGGGTGCGATTACTCATGTATTCGTTAATGACCCTGCTAAAGGGTATGGTGTCTTTGCAGAATGGATGTTAAAAGAAATTGTCAAAATAAATGAAAATATTCCATAAAAAACATTAGATATTTTTGTAAATTTAGCAGGTATTTTCCAATATTTGTCGAATATAAAATATTGTTTTAAAATTTCATCAAACATAATCGGGGGAGGGTTTACTTTGGGGGGAAATAATAAAATCAGGGTTCTAATTGCTGATGATAACAGAGAATTTTGCGAACTATTGCAGACGTTTTTAAAAGAAGAAAAAGACATTGAAGTGGTTGGTGTAGCCTATGACGGATATTCTACCATCGAAAAGGTGAAGGAATTAAATCCGGATGTTTTAATCTTGGATATTATTATGCCAAATTTGGACGGTATTGCAGTAGTAGAAAGACTGATCACCCAGAGTATAAAGCCAAAAATAATTGTACTTTCAGCGGTGGGACAGGATAGATTTACACAAAGAGCTTTGACAGTTGGAGCCGATTATTACATTGTAAAGCCCTTTGATTTTAGCGTACTGGCAGAAAGGATAAGAGAAGTGGTAATGGAGGAAAATAGATTTATCCCCGCTTCTATTTATCGGGACTGTGATATAGATAAAAATGAGGAAAAAGACTCCCCGGTGAATTTAGAAATGGAAATAACAAACATAATACATGAAATAGGAATACCGGCTCATATAAAAGGATATTTTTATTTAAGAGATGCTATTGCGATGGTGGTGAACAATATTGAGCTTTTAGGAGCGGTTACGAAAATACTGTATCCAACGATTGCCAAAAAATATAATACAACCCCCAGCAGAGTGGAAAGAGCTATAAGACATGCTATTGAGGTTGCCTGGAACAGAGGCTGCATAGAAACTATTAATAATCTTTTTGGGTATACCATCCCCAAGGACAAAGGTAAACCAACTAATTCGGAGTTTATCGCAATGATAGCCGATAAAATTCGTATGGAAAAATTGGATAATATTGCGGTATAACATTTTTTACAAAAAGCGCGGCAAAAACGCGCTTTTTGTATTTTAAGAAAAACTTTTGGAATACTAATTGTGAAAAAAATTTACCAGGGTGTTTATTATGATTTGCGGAAGAGCCTGTGTAGGGAAAAAAACAAAAATTTTGGTAAACAAAATTAGGCCCGGTGAAATCGCTGTAATTTTTCATAAAGATATAGATGAATTAGCAGCGAGTTTTCTTTTAGAAAAAAAGGCTAAAGCGGTAATAAATTTTGAAACTTCCTGTAGCGGAAAATATTACAATAAGGGACCGGAAACATTGATAAAAGCTAAAATACCTCTTATTGACGTCATTTCACCCTACCAAGGTGAAATTAAAGAAGGGGATATAGTAAAAATTAAAGACAACGGGGACATATTTGTAAATGATAAATTTTTTTCAAAAGGAAAATTCTGGGATTTAGATAGTTTAAATAAATGCAAAAATTTAGCAAAACAAAATATCGATAAGCATCTTTTAAATTTTATCGAAAATACCATAGATTATATTGAAAAAAACCGGGACATAATATATTCCAATTATTCCGTTCCGGATGTTAATGTAGATATTAAAGGGAAGCATGTTTTAATAGTAATCCGGGGACACGAGTATAAAGAGGATTTATCAATACTAAGAAGTTACATAGAGGAAATGAAACCTGTTTTGATTGGAGTTGATGGAGGGGCTGATGCAATTTTAGAATTCGGTTATACTCCCGATATTATTATAGGGGATATGGACAGTATTTCTGATGAAGGGTTGTTATGCGGGGCGGAAATAATTGTTCATGCTTATCCCGATGGAAAAGCACCGGGATTGGAAAGGATTAAAAACTTAGGTGTTAAATATTCTATTTTTTCGGTAACGGGAACAAGCGAGGATGCCGCTTTTTTACTGGCTTTTGAGAAGGGCGCTGATTTAATTGTGGCTGTTGGCACCCATACAAGTATGTTGGATTTCTTGGAAAAAGGGAGAAAAGGCATGGCAAGCACATTATTAGTGAGATTGAAGATGGGACATATCCTTATCGATGCAAAAGGTGTAAATAAACTTTATAAAAGAAAGGAGGAAAATATCAGCATAATATTACCCCTGGTATTAACAGGTATCATTCCTATATTTATACTTTTTTTAAATTCTCCTATTTTATCGCATGTATTTAAATTAATTTATCTGAAGTTAAAATTGGTGTTAATGATGTTCTAATTCGAGGTGGTAAAATTGTACAACATAAGAATAATAAGCCTGTTGACCGTATCCATTTTTATTTCCTTCACACTTGGTTTATTAACGGGTTTTTCCATAAATGGGAGTGAGGTTATTGCATACCAGCAACAAGATACCATAGAACAATTAGAAAATACGTTGAATAAATTAAAAGAGGTAAACAAAAAACTAAATGCAGATATGAAGGAAATAATAAAAAAACAAAAAGAAGACTGTGCTTTTTTAGAAGCACATTTTGCTGATATTTTTAAAAACAAGCTTATAGGAGAAAAAATTGTAATTTTAACTTCGGGAAAAAATAATGTTGAAATTTTATTAGACTCTTTAAAAAAAACTGGTGCCGGAATAGAAATAAAAAATCTTGATGAAAAAACATTTTTTCCGGTAGTATGTGATTTTATTATTTTACAGAAGGATAAAGATGAAAATAATAATGATCTTGACGGAATTATTAAATTTTTAAAGCGTTATAAGCAAAATTTCGTGGTTGTTCAAGATTATCCGGCTACTGATGAAGAGAAGAAATATTATGCACGTGAAAAAATATTTTATGTAGATGAAATAAATAATGTAGTAAAAAAAGTAAAATTAATACTGTTTTTATCAAAATAAATTAATATGTCCTTAGAGGGAAAAATATTATGGTAATTCTTACTATAGTTTTTTCTATTATTTTGTCTTATTATTTGATTACTCAATTTTTAAAATGGGATATAAAAAAAGTAAAAAACTATAAAGGGGAAGATATTCCTACGTCGGGAGGAATTGTTTTTATAATTGTTCAATATCTTATGAATATTATTTTATACACATTTATAAAAGAAAAATTATTTATTATTATTAATCTGTTTGGAATCCTCGCGATAGGAATTATTGGACTTATCGATGACGTCTTCGGGCAAAAAAATATAAAGGGATTCAAGGGTCATTTTTTTTGCTTTTTAAGAGGTAATTTAACGACAGGTTTTCTAAAAGCTATTATGGGATTTTTCGTTTCCTTTTTCATTTCTTATACAAAAAATGGTCACGATTTAAAGGAATTGATAATAGATATTTTTTTTATCTGTCTTTCTATTAATGCCGTAAATATATTGGATATGAGACCCGGTAGAGCATGTAAATTTTATATATTTCTTTGTTTAATTGGTCTTTTGAAATTATTTTTTATGAAAAATTATAACATAATAATGACCATATTCCCTATATTATTTTCTGTAATTGTATTTTTGTCCTTTGATTTAAAAGAAAAGGTAATGATGGGAGACACGGGTGCAAATGTATTAGGTCTTAATTTAGGAATATTATTTTCATGGATACTTTCAAGTAAATATAAAATAATTATTTTATTTTTTTTGCTGTTTTTAAATATTTTTGCAGAGAAATTTTCAATATCAAAAATTTTAGATTATATAGGGGTGAGAAAAATTTGGAAAAAAGGCCCGGTTTCATGATAAGATTAAGAAAAGGCAGGGTTTTAAATGTTATTGAAAAGAGAGAGGGGATAGAAGAAGTCCTGGTGGAAAGCGAAGGTACTTTACAAAAAGCTATTAATTACATTCCGTTAAGCGGTGAAGTGAGCATTGGCGATGAAGTAATTCTAAATACCACTGCGGTATTTTTAAATCTTGGAAGTGGAGGATATCATTTTATAATACACAATTTAAGAAATTCCCATCTTGATATTGAGGAAAAAGGACATATAATGAAATTAAGATATACTCCTTTTCAAATAAAATGCTTTTCCGTCGAAGAAAAGGAAGATATTAGAAAAATTATTGAAAATAAACCTTCTTTAGAAGGAATGCCCGTGGTTATTATTCCTCTTCACAGCGCTTTAGCTCCGGTTTGTGCGGCAATTAAATGCAATCAGAGAAATTCAAAAATTGCTTTTATAATGACGGATGGAGGGGCATTACCCATTTTTTTTAGCAAAACAGTTTTTTTATTAAAAAAGCTAAACCTTTTGGATTTAACGGTTACAGTAGGGCATGCTTTTGGTGGAGATTTAGAGGCTGTGAATTTATATACCGGTCTACTTGCTGCAAAAGTATCGGGATGTAATGTAGCTATTGTTGGAACGGGACCGGGAATAGTAGGTACGGGTACAAAATACGGAAATACGGGGATAATCCTTGGAGAGGCGGTAAATGCAGTTAATATACTAAAAGGGAAAGCAATTTTTATCCCAAGAATTACAATTTACGAAAAAAGAGCAAGGCATTTTCTGGTAAGCCACCATACATTAACGGCATTATCCGAAATAGCATTAACTAAGGCTATTGTTGTTCTTTCAGAAGAAATAGATTCGGTGATCAAAGATTTGGTGATGCGAAAGTTTTTGGAGTATAAATTAACAGATAAACATGATATCGTTTTTAGAAAAGGAAGAAGAGCTATAGATTTTTTAATCGAATGTAATTTTCCTCTGTATTCGATGGGAAAAAATTATGAAAAAGAACCCTATTATTTTTTAACTGCAGCTTCAGGAGGTGCTTTTGCTGCAGAAATAATTAAATGAGGAGGAAGATTTAATGGAATTCTTTGAAGAAACAATTGATTCGAAAAAAGTATATCAGGGGAAAATAATTAATCTCAAAATTGAAAGAGTTAAACTTCCGAATGGAAAGGAATCTACCAGAGAAATAGTAGAACATCCCGGTGCAGTGGCAATTGTTCCAGTAAATGAAAAAAATGAAGTAATTATGGTAAGACAATTTAGAAAAGCTGTAGATAAAGTCTTATTAGAAATTCCTGCAGGAAAGATTGAAAAAAATGAAGACGTAGAAGAATGTGCTCAAAGAGAATTAATGGAAGAGACAGGATATAGATCAAGAAAACTCGTTTTTCTTGCTGATTTTTATACTTCACCGGGCTTTTCCGATGAAAGAATGTATCTTTTCTTAGCAAAAGACCTCTTTGAAGCCAAGGGAACATTAGATGAGGATGAAATGATAAGTGTTGAAAAAATTCCTCTAACCGAGGCAGTGCTTCGCGCGTATAGGGGAGAAATTAAAGATGGTAAGACTCTTGCAGGACTTTTATTAGCAGAAAAATTCTTAAGTGAGGGAAAACTGTAAATGAAAATATTCGCCGATTTACACGTACATATCGGAAAAGCGCGAAATAAACCAGTAAAAATTACAGCATCAAAAGATCTTACATTAGAAAATATTTTGACAACAGCTTACTTAGAAAAGGGTTTAAATGTAATAGGAATTGTAGATGCTACATCCCCCTTAGTCTTAGAAGAATTAATAGAATTTGTAAAAAAAGGAGATCTGGTAGAATTAGACAAAGGTGGATACATTTATAAAAACTCGGTAATATTGTTTTTGGGCAGTGAATTGGAAACATTGGAAAAAAACGGTGTTGCTCATAGCTTAGTGTTTTTTCCAAAAATTATAGAAATGATCAGTTTTTCTAAAATAATGGAAAAATATATTAAAAATATCAATCTTAGTTCTCAAAGAGCTTCAATAAATGCCAGAGAATTATTTAAAATTGTTGAAGACATGGGAGGCGTTTTAATCCCAGCTCATGTTTTTACCCCTTATAAAAGCTTTTATGCATGTTATAACCGATTAATTTTTGCCTTCGAAAATTTCTTTGACAGAATAAAATTTATTGAACTGGGATTAAGTGCGGATTCTTTTTTAGCCGATCATTTGAAGGAATTGGAGGAAAAGGTTTTTTTATCCAATTCAGATGCCCACTCATTAGAAAAAATAGGTAGAGAGTTTAATGAATTTTCTGCTTGTGATGTTAACGATATAAATTTTGAAACAATTTTTCTTGAAAAAAAAATTAGCATCACTGCAAATTTTGGATTGAATCCTAAGCTGGGTAAATACCACAGAACCAGGTGCGAGAATTGTGGTTTTATTGCTGAAAGTGAACCTCCGGTAACTTACTGTCCCAATTGTAAAAATAATAAAGTTACTGTAGGGGTTCTCGATAGAGTATTTCTACTAAAAGATAAAGAATATAATAAACCGGCCATAAGACCTCCTTATTTTTATAATTATCCTTTAGAGTTTATTCCAGGAATAGGTAAAAAAACTAAGAAACTGCTTTTAGATAAATTCCATTCGGAAATTAACATTATGCATCTTGTTGAAATTAATGAAATCAAAGAAATTTTTGGAGAAAAAATAGCTGAAAAAATTAATAAAGTCAGGGAAGGTAAAATGGATTTAATATCAGGTGGAGGTGGAATCTACGGGAAGTTAATTATTGATTAATTTTAAAGTTATATTATCCAACTCCCCCGCATAATTATTTTATAAGTGGACGGGGGGAGATTAATTTTGCGTTACATTATTGATGTTATTATTGAATATATCAAAAAAAATATTGGCCTTTATATAATACTTTTATTGATTCTTGTCATAGGTATATTATCGGGAAGCTTAACGGTAAACTTGCTTTCCTCGCTACAAAAAGAAGAATTAACCAAATACTTGAGTATGTTTTTTGTAAATATTAACAATATGGATCTGGATAGCACCAATATCTTTTATTCATCATTATCCAACAATTTAAAAATCCTACTGATTATTTTTTTATCGGGACTTTTAATATTCGGATTCCCAATTGTTTTTATAATTATTTTTTTAAGGGGTTTTATGCTGGGTTTTACTACGGGATATTTTATTTCTGAATTTGGAACAAAAGGAGTTTTACTTTCTATTTTTGCTATTGTTCCGCAAAACATTTTAATAATTACGGGTATCTTATCAATTGGAGTGACAACTTTATACTTTGATTTTTCAGTTCTTAAATCTAAAAGAAAATACTACAGAGAAAGTTATGGAAATCTTATAGTAGGTTATATATTCTCTTTCCTATTCTTTTCCTTATTTTTGCTTTTTGCGAGCCTTATCGAAGGATATATTTCTCCTTTTTTAATTAGAATTATTGCAAATTATATTTTATAAGTAAGGTGATATAAGGTGGAAGAAATATTAGACAGTTTTCTTGATTTTTTGGTGGTAGAAAGAGGTTTGTCCAATAATACAGTTATATCCTATAAAAATGATTTAAATCAATTTATAAATTTTTTGAAGAATGGTGGAGTAAATACCTTCAACGAAGTAAATAGAGCTAATATAATCTCTTATCTTTTATTTTTACAAAGAAAAAAAAGAGCTTCCAGTAGTATTCTCAGGTCTCTGGCAGCTATAAAAACTTTTTACCATTTTCTTTTAAGAGAAAGAATTATAAAAGAAGATCCTACATTTAATTTAGATACACCAAAATTGGAAAGGAAATTACCGAGAGTGCTTACTGTTGAAGAAGTGGAAAAGCTTTTAGCTTCACCGGATAAAGAAGACTTATGGGGACTAAGGGATAGAACCATGCTGGAATTGTTATATGCTACCGGAATAAGAGTTTCTGAACTGATTTCTTTAAAAGTTGAAGATGTAAATTTAGAAATGGGGTACCTAAAATGTATGGGAAAGGGATCAAAGGAAAGGATTATCCCCATCGGCTCCGTCGCTATATCCTTTCTTAATTTATATATAAATGAAATTCGAAAAAAAATATTAAAAGATAAAGAATGTAACTATCTATTTTTCAATCATCAGGGAAAAAGTTTAACAAGGCAGGGTTTTTGGAAGATTATAAAAAAATATGCCAGAAAAGCTAATATTAAAAAAGAAATTACACCCCATACATTGAGACATTCCTTTGCCACTCATCTTTTAGAAAACGGGGCAGATTTGCGTTCGGTTCAGGAGATGCTGGGACATTCTGATATATCAACAACTCAAATTTATACTCATTTAACAAAATCAAAAATCAGAGAGGTATACGATAGAACCCACCCCAGAGCTTAGCTTTATGAATAACATTCCTCCTTCAAGGATAATCTATGATTGAAAGGAGGAATGTCTTTGAAAAATAAAGTAATTTCTCTTATTTTAGTAATTCTGATAAGTATTTTTTTATTTTCCTCGACTTGCCAGGCAGTAATGCTTCAAAGCCCGCCAAATATTAAATCTCCTTCGGCAATTTTAATTGATGCGTCCTCTGGGAAGATTTTATATGAAAAAAATGCTCACCAGAAATTGGAACCAGCAAGTTTAGCGAAAATAATGACATTGCTTGTGGCTTTTGAGTCGGTGGAAAAAGGAAAGTCAAATTTTAACGATGAGGTTAGGGTGAGCGAACGAGCATGGAAAACGGGAGGTAGCCAGGTTTTCCTGGGACCCGGCGAAGTTCAGACCCTTGAAACCTTACTAAAATGCATTGTTATCTCCTCAGCGAATGATGCATCAGTAGCCGTAGCAGAACATATAGGCGGCAGCGTAGAAGGTTTTGTAAGGATGATGAATGATAAAGCAAAGGAATTGGGGCTTCAAAATACTAATTTTACCAATCCTCACGGTCTACCCGATCCCAATCTTTATACTACAGCCTATGATATGGCAATAATAGCTAAGGAACTGATAAAATACCAGAAGTTTTTTGATTGGTCGACAAAATTGGTGGATTATCTTGAACATACCGATAAGAAACGAGAACCTACTATGCTTGCAAATACAAACAAACTTATTGGAAAATACGATGGGTTAGATGGTATTAAAACCGGGTATCACGAAAAGGCAGGATTTTGTTTTGTAGGAAGTGCTAAAAGAGGAGATATGAGGTTGATTTCGGTAGTAATGAACGCTCCTTCTTCTAATGATCGTTTTGAAGATACCAAAAAGCTGCTGGACTATGGTTTTGGATTTTATAATTCCGTATCTGTCGCCAAAAAAGGAGCGACGGTAAAAAGATTAAAAGTGGACAAAGGAATAGAAAAAGAAGTTGAAATTATTTATAAAGAGGATAAGAGTTTTCTTGTGGAAAAGGGAAAAGAGAACGAAATAAGCACTAAAATTATTTTACCTGAAAAGATTGTGGCTCCGGTAAGAAAAGGTCAAAAAATTGGAACTTTGAAAATATATCAAAACGATGTGGAAATTGGAGAAGTTGATTTGCTGGCGAAGCAAGAGGTAAGGAAAATAGGGTATTTGGATATACTAAAAACTCTTATTTATAGATTGTTTTAAGGATTTTCTTATGGTGCATCAATTGAGATGCACCATATTATTTTTTAAACAAAAATAAGGAAGGATTTTACAAAAGATTGTAGAAATACTATTTAAAACTTTTCTTCTTAATAACCTGTTAATTGAGGGGGCAGTAAAATGCTGCATGAAGGAGTAACTTTTCGTTATATAAATGATGTAATGATAGTGAATTTAAAAGGAGAATTGGATCATCATGTAGCTGCTCGCATAAAGGATGATATTGATTATGTGATGAGTAGAAAAAATATAAAAAAAATAATTTTTAATTTTAAAAACGTTACTTTTATGGACAGTTCCGGTATAGGAATGCTGCTGGGGAGATATAAAAGTATTAAATCCGTAGGAGGTGCTTTGGGGGTTTGCAATGTTAATGAACGAATAAAAAAAGTATTTGATATATCCGGCCTTTTTAACATCATACCGTGTTACACGGATGAAAATGATGCTTTAGAAAAAATATGAGGAGTGGTTTTATGGAAAAGCTTAATGAAATGATAATAGATTTTTTGAGTAAGTCCCAGAATGAATCCTTTGCCAGGGTAGTAGTGGCAGCCTTTGCATCACAGTTAGACCCTACATTGGATGAAATTGCGGATATTAAAACTGCCGTATCCGAAGCAGTTACAAATTCTATAATTCACGGTTATGAGGATAGTGTAGGGAAAATTAGAATAAAAGCTGTATTATACGAAGATGGAATAGAAATTTGGGTGCAAGATTGGGGAAAGGGGATAGAAGACATTGAACTGGCAAGGCAGCCGTTGTGGACTTCAAAACCGGAACTTGATCGTTCGGGAATGGGTTTTACTATAATGGAAAGTTTTATGGATTCCTTGGAAGTAGAATCAAAACCGGGCGAGGGCACCATAGTAAAAATGTATAAAAGATTAAAAACAAAAAAATCTTGAGGTAGATAGCATGAGCGATGAAAATATTGAACTTTTAATAAAGGCAAAAGGCGGAGATCTTGAAGCTAAGGAAAAACTAATAAAGAAAAATTTAGGACTTGTATATAATGTGGTAAAAAGATTTGAAAACAGGGGATTTGAACTGGAAGATTTAGTCCAGATTGGCACCATAGGATTATTAAAGGCTATTGACAGGTTTGATTTTTCCTATAATGTAAAATTTTCTACCTACGCCGTGCCAATGATAATCGGAGAAATTAAAAGACAAATAAGAGATAATAATCCCATAAAAATCTCAAGAAAAATAAAGGAGATGCATTATAAGGTACAAAAAACAAAAGAATATCTGGAAAAGCTGCAGGACAGAGAACCTACAATTACCGAAATAGCGGAAGAGATGGGAATTTCAGTAGAAGAATTGAATATATATCTTGAGGCGTCCAAACCGATCATATCATTAAATGAAGTGGCTTTTCACGACGATACTAATCCTATATACGTATTGGATAGAGTCGAAGATGATAATGAAGATATGATTTCGGTACTGGATAATATCTCTTTAAAAGAAGCCATTTCGAAACTTGAAGGAATAGAGAGGAAAATAATATTTTTAAGATATTTTAAAGATAAAACCCAAACCCAGATTGCTCAGATATTAGGGATTTCTCAGGTGCAAGTTTCTCGCCTTGAAAAAAGGATTTTGCAAAAAATAAAAAATATGATGATATGAAACTGCGGAAGGCCGCAGTTTTTTATTTTTAAACTGTATAAAATAGCTTACCGTGTAAAATAATACGTTTTAAAGGGGTGGTTAAAATGGCAAATTTTAAAACCAAACTATTAATTGCTATAATTTGTTTTTTAATGCTCATATTAAGTTTTGGCGGGCTATTTTATTACAGAGAAATTAAAAACAAAATACCAAAAAGCGCCAAATTTGTAATAGTTTTAGAGGAGAATATTGATAACAAGGAAGGGAAAAATATTAATGTAATTAATTTTTGGGAGGGATAAATATGACCGTGAAGGTTATAGAAGTAGTTGGGGAATCTAAAAATAGCTGGCAGGAAGCAATAGAAAATGCTGTAAAAGACGCTTCAAAGACGATAAGAAATATAACTGGAGTTGAGGTACTGAATCAAACTGCCAATGTGCAAAATGGCAAAATTGTAGAATACAAAGCAGATGTAGCCATTGCGTTCAAAGTAGATGGGACCACAGAAGCTTAATTGGCGAGCACTATATAGTGCTCGCTTTAATTTGAAAGGAGATTTTTATGGCCCGATCCGATATTACTTTAGAACAAAAAAACTATAAAGAATATATAAAAAACAAAAGACCTAAGCCACCCGTTTTGCGAAATGTAATTTCAGCTTTTATCGTAGGAGGAATTATTTGTACTATTGGCCAAATAATATTAAATTTTTATATTAATTTAGGACTGGATAAAGTTAAGCAGGCACCTGCAGCCACCTCAATAACAATGGTATTCCTGGGGGCCTTTTTAACCGGATTGGGAATATACGATCAGATAGGTAAAAGAGCAGGTGCGGGGTCAATAGTTCCAATTACAGGATTTGCAAATTCCATTGTTTCTCCCGCTATGGAATTTAAAGCAGAGGGTTTCGTTCTTGGGGTAGCCGCAAAAATGTTCGTAGTAGCGGGTCCGGTGATAGTATACGGTGTTACGGTTTCTATGATTATAGGAATTTTATACTATTTTTTGAAGTTGTGAGGGGAAAATATGTCTAATAAAAAAGTGGGAAAGCAAACAATAATGCTTGAAAATGCTCCTGCCATTATTGGAGTGGCATCAATTGTTGGACCGAAGGAAGGGCAGGGTCCTTTAAAAGATTATTTTGACTTAATAATAAACGATATGTACTTCCAGGAAAAAAGCTGGGAAAAAGCGGAAAGAAAGATGATGAAGGAAGCTGTGGAAATGGCTATAAAAAACAGTAAACTTCCTTATGATGCTGTGGAATATTTTATTGCCGGAGATTTGCTCAATCAAATAATATCAGCCGGTTATACAGCTCGGGATATTGGAATACCCTTCTTAGGGATATACGGAGCATGTTCTACAATGTCGGAAGGTTTGGCCCTTGGAGCGATGATAGTTGATGGTGGATTTGCAGAAAATGTAGTAGTTGCTACTTCCAGTCATTTTTGCACTGCCGAAAGACAGTTCCGCTTTCCTCTTGAACTGGGTAATCAACGTCCTCCTACTGCCCAAACCACTGTCACGGGGGCGGGTGCTGCAGTGATTTCTTTAAAAAATGACAATCCAAGAATTACATTTATAACCATCGGCAAAGTAATTGACATGGGCCAAAAAAACCCCAATGATATGGGTAGTGCAATGGCTCCGGCAGCAGTTGATACTATATTCCGTCATTTTGAAGATACAAAAAGAAGTCCGGATTATTATGACCTTATAGTAACAGGAGATCTTGCCAGTATAGGGAAAGATATTGCAGAAGATCTATTAAAAGAAAAAGGCCTGGATATTTCTAACAAATATTCAGATTGCGGTTTAATGATTTTTAGTCCGAATCAGGATGTCCACGCAGGAGGAAGCGGATGTGGATGTGCAGCGACTGTTTTTTGCGGATATATATATAAAGAAATGAAAAAGGGAAGGTTTAATAAGGTTTTACTTGTGGCAACGGGGGCATTGATGAGTACTACGAGCACTCAACAGGGAGAATCAATACCCTGTATAGCTCATGCCGTTGCTATTGAAAATCTGTGAAAAGGGGATTAGAAATGGAGTACTTAAAAGCCTTTATCGTGGGTGGACTAATTTGTGTAATAGGACAGCTTTTAATGGATCTTACCGGTTTAACTCCTGCTCATGTTCTTGTTTTATTTGTTTCCTTGGGAGCAATATTAAGCGGATTGGGAATTTATCAACAACTTGTTGATTTTGCCGGAGCAGGAGCATCTATCCCTCTTCCGGGTTTTGGTCATACCCTTACAAAAGGTGTAATTGAACACGTTAATACCTACGGGATTTTGGGAATTTTTACCGGAGGATTTTCTTCTGCCGCTGCGGGAATAAGTGCAGCAATATTTTTCGGTTATTTAATGTCTATTTTATTCAACCCTAAACAGAAGTGAGGAATTCCTATGTTTGTAGATTTAATAGGACTAATATTAACCGTATTATTTATAAATTTTAATTACTGGTACATTATTTTATTATTAACCTTTGCGGGGGTAATATTTGAATTTTTATTATTCACCACTTTGAATATGAAGATAATGAAGGTATCCGCCGGTGGTATTTTTAGTGAAATTGTATTATATAATTCCTTCTATAATTTAAACTGGGTTATTCCAGTTATTTTCATTGTATTGGGACTTATTTTTATGGATCGTAAGGACATTGATGTTATTAAAATTTTGGACCCTTCTGCAAAATATAATAAACCTGTCCCTGTTTTATTAATTAAATACGGGTTAGCCCGAATGCTAATCATATTATTAATGAATAGATGAAAGAATAAATATGGAATAATATGGTAAGACTAATTAAGAGGTGTTATCTCAATGGTGATAGGAATCCCCAGAGGATTATTTTACTATTTGTATTTTCCTTTATGGAAATCCTTTTTCGAAAATTTAGGTTGCGAGGTTGTAATATCTTCAAAGACCAACAAAAAAATAATGGAGGATGGTTTAAAAAACTGTGTGGATGATGCATGCCTTCCTGTTAAGGTGTTTCACGGTCATGTAATTGATTTAAAAGGAAAATGTGATTATATATATATTCCTCGAATAATTAGCACAAATAAAAGGGAATATATTTGTCCAAAATTTATGGGGCTTCCCGATATGGTATACAATTCAATTGAAATAGATATTCCGATTATAGATGACGAAATAGACTTATATAAAAGTAACATGAGCCTATATAAACATTTCTACGGTATAGGACAAAAACTGGGAAAACCAAAAAAGGATGTTATAAAAGCTTTCTTATTAGCCTTGCATAATTTCAAATCTCATATAAAACTTATAAAGAAAAAACAGATTATACCCTACATGTCAACTATTGAAAATCCTGAAGGTGGATATAAATACAACGTATTGCTTTTGGGACATCCCTATAATATTTATGACGAATATGTCAGCATGAATTTAATCAAAAAATTAAACGATTACCGGGTAAAAGTTCTTACACCGGATGTCATTGATGAGAAAGAGATATTAAAGGGTACTTCTTATTTAAATAAAAAACTTTTTTGGACCTTAGAAAAAAATATAGTGGGAAGCGCCTTTTCGAAAATTTATAGTAAAGAAGTGGATGGTATTATTTATGTGGCTTCTTTTGGATGTGGCCCCGATTCTATTATAGGGGATTTATTGAAAATAAAAATAGAAGATAATTATGAAATACCCTTTCTTCAATTGAATTTGGATGAACATTCCGGACAGGCAGGATTCGATACTCGTTTGGAAGCTTTTATAGATATTTTAGAAAGGAGATAAAATTAAAAATGAAACTTACCTTTCCGCATATGGGGAATTTATATATACCTCTAAAAACCTTTTTTGAAGGAATAGGAAATGAGGTAATAACCCCTCCATATTGCAGCAAACGAACTCTTGAAATTGGAACTAAACTTGCTCCTGAATATGCTTGCTTACCCCTAAAAATTAATCTTGGCAATTTTATAGAAGCTTTTGAAAGAGGAGCCGATACAATAGTTATGGCAGGAGGTATTGGCCCCTGCCGCTTTGGTTACTATTGTGAAATCCAGCGGGAGATATTGAAGAAAAATGGTTATGATTTTGAAATGATAGTTTTAGAACCTCCAAAAAAACAAATGCTTAAACTTATTAATAATATTAAAAGACTTTTAAAAAAAGATATTTCTACATTGATAAATTCTGCCAGGTTTGCATGGAAAAAAGCAATCATTTTAGATAACCTTGAACGAATAATATCGAAAAAAAGGGCTATGGAAAGGAAAAAAGGGGAAACGGAAAAGGTTTACAAGGAATTAATAAAAAAGTTAGAAAATATTTCCGAAGAAAATATGTTGGAAAAATTTTCAGTAGAAATAGAAGAAAAATTAAACATGATTGAAGAAGACAAAAAGGTCCCTCTTGTTATAGGCATTGTAGGGGAAATATATACGATTTTAGAACCTTTTGCCAATTTAAATATAGAAAAACAATTAGGGGAATTAGGTGTAGAAACAAAGAGAAATATATATATTACGGACTGGGTAAGAGAAAATCTATTTCCAAAATTTTTAAAACCCAAAAATCTCAATGAAATAATTGAAAAAGCTTTTCCTTACATCAGGCATTTTGTAGGAGGCCATGGACAGGAGTCAGTAGCACAAATAGTTAATTTTTCTAATAAAAATTTCGATGGAGTAATCCATTTATTACCTTTTACTTGCATGCCTGAAATAGTAGCCAAAAGTGCTATCCCCAAGGTTTCTAAAGATTATAAAATACCGGTAATGACATTAGTATTAGATGAGCATTCCGGTGAAATAGGTTTTAGGACACGATTAGAAGCTTTTGTGGATTTGATTGGTCAAAAAAAGGAGGAATACATTTTAAATGAAAGGCTATTTGGGAGTGGATATAGGGTCAGTTAGCACCAATATTGTGCTATTAAATGAGATGGAAGAAGTAGAATATAAATTATATTTGAGGACAATGGGAAGACCTATTGATGCGTTAAAATCAGGTTTGGAAAATCTTTTATTGCAATACGGAGAAAACATTGAAATTGTTGGTGTAGGGACTACAGGGAGCGGTAGGATATTAGCAGGAACAATACTTGGAGCTGATGTCATAAAAAATGAGATTACCGCTCATTCGATTGCTACGATTAAAGAATTTCCCGATGTGAAAACTATAATTGAAATCGGCGGACAGGATTCAAAAATTATTATTATAAGAAATAAAGTTGTGGTGGATTTTGCTATGAACACTGTCTGTGCTGCAGGAACCGGGTCTTTTCTCGACAGACAGGCTGACCGTTTAGGAATCCCTATCGAAAAGGTTGGTGAAATTGCTTTAAAATCAAAAAATCCTACGAGAATTGCGGGTCGATGTGCGGTTTTTGCTGAATCGGATATGATACACAAACAGCAAATGGGCTATAAAATAGAAGATATTTTAAAAGGGCTATGCAAGGCACTGGTCAGAAATTATTTATCAAATGTAGCAAAAGGAAAAGAACTGAACCCTCCCTATGTGTTTCAGGGTGGGGTTGCTGCAAATAAAGGTATTAAGAAAGCTTTTGAGGAAGAGCTGGGAGAGAATATTTATATCCCGAAAAATTACGATGTAATGGGGGCCATCGGGGCAGCTCTACTTGCAAAAAAATATATTAATTCCACTTTAAAAAAGACAAATTTTAAGGGATTTAAAATTGTCAAATCAAGAATTGACACGGAAATGTTTGAATGCGATGGATGTTCTAATAGTTGTGAAGTTGTTCAGATTTACTTTGAAGGCAAAATTATCGGGAGATGGGGCGATAAATGTGGAAAATGGTCTAATTCTTTAAATTTAGAAAGATACGATATTGCACAAGAAGCTATTTTATGATATACTTACATGCGGTAAAATACGGAATACTCACGCCGGTGATTCCAGAAAGGGTGCCTTAATAGGTCTTTTTGGAAGATGAGCTGTGCGGAGGAAAAAACAAAAAGGAGGTATATTTAATGTCAATTATTTCAATGAAACAACTGCTTGAAGCAGGGGTACATTTTGGACATCAAACCAGAAGATGGAACCCTAAAATGAAGGAGTACATCTTCACCGAAAGAAATGGAATCTACATCATTGACCTGCAAAAAACCGTTAAAAAATTAGAAGAGGCTTATGAATTTGTTAAAAACTTGTCTGCAGAAGGTGGAAAAATTCTCTTTGTCGGTACAAAAAAACAGGCTCAGGAATCCGTCATGGAAGAAGCCAAAAGATGTGATATGTTTTATGTTAATCAAAGATGGCTGGGCGGAATGCTTACCAATTTCAGAACTATAAGAAAAAGAGTGGAGCGTTTAAAGGAACTGGAAAAAATGGAACAGGAAGGAACCTTTGACGTTTTGCCCAAGAAAGAGGTTCTAAATTTAAAAAGAGAAAAAGAGCGCTTAGAAAAGTATTTAGGTGGAATAAAAGAAATGAATTCACTTCCCGATGCCCTATTCATCGTAGATCCAAGAAAAGAAAAAATAGCAGTTGCTGAAGCAAGAAAATTAAATATTCCTATTGTAGCCATTGTAGATACCAATTGTGATCCTGATGAAATTGATTATGTAATTCCTGGAAACGATGATGCCATTAGGGCTGTAAAACTGATAGCTGAAAAAATTGCAGATGCCGTTTTGGAGGGCAGGCAGGGAGAACAATTGAACGCTGCTGAGGCTTAAGACGAAGAGGTAAGGACGGCATTTTGTCCTTACCTTAAGTATATATTACAGGAGGTATAAAAGGATGATTTCATCAGAACAGGTAAAAGAACTTAGAGAAAGAACAGGTGCTGGAATAATGGATTGCAAAAAGGCATTAGCCGAAGCTGACGGAGATATGGAAAAAGCTGTTGTAATTTTAAGGGAAAGAGGATTAGCTAAGGCTGCGAAAAAAGCTGGAAGAGAAGCAAAAGAAGGCATTATTGATTCATACATTCATGGTGGAGGCCGTATCGGTGTGCTTTTGGAAGTAAATTGCGAAACTGATTTTGTAGCAAGAAATGATGAATTCAAATCCTTGGTCAAAGATTTAGCCATGCAAATTGCGGCGGCTAATCCAAAGTACATAAAAAGAGAAGATGTACCTGCTGAAATTATAGAGAATGAGAGGCATATACTCAGAACTCAGGCTATTAATGAAGGTAAGCCCGAACATGTTGTAGATAAAATCGTAGAGGGTAGACTGGAAAAATTTTTTGAAGAAAATTGCTTATTAGAACAACCTTTCATTAAAGATCCCGATAGGAAGGTTTCGCAAATCATAATGGAAAAAATTGCCTTATTGGGAGAAAATATTACCGTATCAAGATTTGTAAGATTTGAAAAAGGAGAAATGGATACGGGAAGCAAAGTATAATTTTAAAAAAGAGACACTATTCGTGTCTCTTTTTTAAAAAATAAAACAATTTATTAAAGAGAGGGTTTATAAATGCAGAAATTAAAGTACAATAGAATTGTATTAAAAATTAGCGGAGAAGCTCTGGCAGGAGAGAAAGGATTTGGTATAGATCAGGAAGTAGTGGATTCTATTGCTGAAGAAATAAAAGAAATAAGAAAATATGGAATTAGTGTAGCAGTAGTTGTAGGAGGAGGCAATATCTGGCGCGGTCGGAATTATCCACAGCTTGATAGAGCTACTGCTGATTATATGGGGATGCTGGCAACGGTAATAAATGCTTTAGCTCTTCAGGATGCACTGGAGAAAAGAAATATAGAAACAAGAGTTCAAACAGCTATTGAAATGAGAGCAATAGCAGAACCTTATATTAGAAGAAGAGCTATTAGACACCTTGAAAAGGGAAGAGTAGTGATCTTTGCTGCGGGTACAGGTAATCCCTTTTTCTCGACCGATACCGCGGCAGCTCTTAGAGCTGCTGAAATCGAAGCAGACGTAATACTTCTTGCAAAACGGGTGGACGGTGTTTATGATTCGGATCCTTTGAAAAACCCAAATGCTCAAAAATTTGAGAGCCTTGATTATATTGATATTTTAAATATGGGGCTTGGGGTTATGGATTCTACCGCTACTTCCTTGTGTATGGATAATAAAATCCCAATTATAGTATTTGGTCTCAATCAACCGGGGAATATAGTAAAGGCGGCATTGGGAGAAAATATAGGAACATTTGTTAAAGGGGGTTAAATTGTGGATAAGAAGCTATTTAAAGAAACCGAGGAAAAGATGAATAAGGTTATTTCCCTTTACAAACAGGAATTAGCAACAATTAGAGCCGGTCGTGCTACAACAGCTTTGCTTGATAAAGTTATGGTTGATTATTACGGTACCCCAACACCCGTAAACCAGGTTGCAACCATAAACATCCCGGAACCAAGAATGATAATAATTCAGCCCTGGGATGCTAAAATGCTTCAACCCATAGAAAAAGCAATTTTAAAATCTGATCTGGGATTAACTCCCAATAACGATGGAAAGGTAATAAGATTAGTGTTGCCCGTTTTAACTATGGAAAGACGAAAAGAACTAACAAAAATGGCCAAACAAAAAGCTGAAGAAGCTAAGGTACATATTAGAAATATAAGAAGAGACGTAAATGATCAGTTGAAGAAAATGGAAAAAAACGGAGAAATATCGGAGGATGAGCATAAGAGAGCCCAAGAGGATATTCAAAAAATGACGGATAAATTCATTGAAGAAATTGATAAAATTTATAATTCTAAGGAAAAAGAAATAATGGAGGTATAAGTATTTTTATTGAAGAATTGACAGGCATTGAGTTAAAAGATGCTTTAGAAATTTTAAATCAGCAAAATGTTGAAATAAATTCAATAAAATATTTATTTCCCTTCAAAGAAGTAAAGGGTTTTACCAGAGAAGTTGTGGTAAGGGTGAAATTAATTAATTCAAAAGCTGATATTCTGGTAGCTTATTTTAAACCTTAACAGGAAATCCCCCTTTTTCATAAAAGGGGGTATGGATTTATTTAGGAGGTAATATGATAGATAAAATTATTCCTTCGCATATTGCTATAATTATGGATGGTAACGGCAGATGGGCTCGTTCAAAGGGTCTTCCCAGAATAGCGGGACATTGGGCGGGCGCAGATAGTTTAAAAGAGATTGTGGAGTACTGTGCGGAAATAGGAGTCAAAGTATTAACGGTTTATGCTTTTTCTACCGAAAATTGGAAAAGACCCTATGAGGAAGTAAGTACGATTTTTAATTTGCTGAGATATTTTTTACAGAGAGAGACAGATAGGTTAAAAAACAACAATATTAAAATTAAAGTATCTGGAGATATCGAAAGATTACCAAAAAAGGTTAAGGAAGAAATAAAAAAATCTTTGGAAAAAACTATAAATTGCAGTGGTTTGATATTAAACATTGCAGTAAATTACGGTGGAAGGGACGAAATTTTAAGGGCATGCAAAAAAATTGCAGATGAGGTAAAAAAAGGTAATTTAGAAATTGATGAGATTGATGACTCATTGTTCAAAAAATACTTATATACAGAAGATTTACCGGATCCCGATCTTTTAATCCGCCCCAGTGGAGAATTAAGAATCAGCAATTTTTTACTTTACCAGTTAGCTTATACGGAGCTTTGGTTTTGTGAAAAAACCTGGCCTGATTTTAAAAAAGACGATTTGATGAGGGCTATCTCGGATTTTCAAAAAAGAGATAGAAGATTTGGGGGTTTAAATAATAACAATGATAAAAAATGAATTTCTTATAAGAAGTATAAGCGCTGTGTTGGGGATAATATTGCTGGGGTATGTTATAAATGTAGGGAAAATAATTTTTCTAATCTCACTGGGCATACTCAATACAATTGCAAATTGGGAACTTTACAATGCTTTTAAGAAAATAGGAATAGATATTAAACTGGGCTACGTCGTTTTGCTAAATATATTTCTGCTTTTTTTTGTTTATTTTGTTCCGAATATTCAGCTCGTATTTTTCCCTTTTTCGATAATAATAATGATGAGTTTTTTAACTACTTTAATAAATAATGACAAGAATAATCTAACCGATATAGTTTATACCTTATTTAGTTTTATTTACACTTCAATAATGTTTTTACATTTTTTACTACTCAGGAATTTAGAAAACGGGATAATTTACGTATGGTGGGTTTTTGCTTCCACATGGGCTTGCGACACCTTCGCATATATTGTAGGTATTCTTTTTGGCAAACATAAACTTATACCGTCGGTAAGTCCTAAAAAAAGTATTGAAGGTAGCATAGGAGGTATAGGAGGAAGTGTCTTAATAAGTATTGTTTTCGCAAAATATTTTTTGCCTGCCGTAAAGCCGTTTGAAGCTTTTATTTTAGGGCTTCTTATTGGAATATTTTCCCAAATAGGGGATTTATCCTGTTCTTTAATTAAACGTTTTTGCAAAATAAAAGATTTTTCCAGGATTATCCCCGGACATGGAGGAATTTTAGATAGATTTGATAGTACTCTATTTTCGTTTCCTGTAGCATATTATTATATTATGATCGTTATAATAAAAGGAGGGTTAATATGGTTTTAAAGAATGAATATAAACCCCTCCTTTACCTCGGTATTTCTATTATAATTGCCACAATAATCGTTACATTAACTATTAGATACCTTTTGCCCTTTGTATTCGGAGTAATAATTGCTTTTTTAATCGAACCTCTGGTTAAATTTGCTGAAAGGCTCAATATTAAAAGAACGTATTCTTCTTTAATAATTTTATTAGGGATTTTTACTCTAATAATTTATATTATTATTTTAAGTATATCGAGAATTACGGTAGAATTGGGTAAGCTCGTAACGATTCTTCCCAATTATTATAACTTAATTTATGAATTATGGAATAAATTTAATCTTGCTCTTTATAATATTTCCAAGTACATACCTAAGGAAACGCTTGATTATTTAAACAATAACTGGGATCAAGTAATTTCTTATGTTTCTACGTATATATCAAATTTTTATAGTTTTTTACTCAATAAGCTTGTTTTGATACCAGGAGTAATTGTATTTTTAATTTTCACATTTCTTGCCAGTTACTTTTTTTCAAAGGATAAGCAAAAAATTTTAGACACATTTAAGAGAATTCTTCCCACTTCCCTTCACAAAAAATTGGAAAACATACAGATAGAATTGTTTTTATCATTTATAGGTCTAATAAAGGCACAAATAATTCTGGTAATAATTTCTACTGCAATTACCATAGCAGGTTTTTACATATTAAAAGTAGACTATGCATTAACCCTTGGATTAATTTGCGGGCTTTTAGATATACTTCCCTTATTTGGTCCCAGTCTAATTTTTATTCCGTGGATATTGTATTTAATATTAACCGGAAGTGTAAGTTTTGCCGTATATATATTGACAATATATTTAGTGGTTATCGGAACAAGACAAATTCTTCAGGCAAAAGTTATAGGTAGTAATTTGGGATTGGATCCTACTTTAGCATTAATAGCTATATATTTAGGTATAAAAATTTTTGGTTTTCTTGGACTTTTTTTAGGTCCGCTTATTGCTGTAATTATAAGGGCTGCTGTGCACTCAGGCTTAATTCCTCCTCTTAGTAAAAAGTAATTTTCATGGCAGGTGATAAAAATGGGTAATACCATTATTTTTTCTATAATAATCTTAGGTGCTCTTGTAATAGCCCATGAATTTGGTCACTTTATTATGGCAAAAAAAAGCGATATGAAGGTGAATGAATTTGCTATAGGTTTTGGTCCAAGTATTTTTTCGAAAAGAATTGGAGAAACAGTTTATTCGTTAAAAATTTTCCCCTTAGGTGGCTATGTTAAAATTGAAGGAGAAGATGAAAAGACAAATGATCCCCGATCTTTTGCTAATAAACCGCTTATTTCAAGAATGGCGGTAGTATTGGCAGGCCCATTAATGAACCTCTTATTAGGAGCCTTGCTGTTTTCGGTGGTAGCTTTTTTTACCGGTATAACTACTACAAGTGTAGAAGTAATTCCCGATTCACCCGCTTTTAAAGCTGGTATTAGAGACGGTGATGTTATTTACAAAATTGATGGGGAAAAAATAAGTTCCTGGGAGAATATAGTGGATATAATAAGTAATAGACCAGATAAGGAAATAAATATAGAGATAAAAAGAGGAGAAAGTATTATACCTTTAAGAGTAAAAACTCAAATCGATCCACAGACAAAAAGGGGTATAATCGGAATAAAATCAAAAATGATAAAACATTCTTTTTTTGCTAGTTTAATATTCGGGTTTAACAGAATGTTTTACGTAGTAAAAATGATAGTGATTTCCTTGGTCACAACAGGTATTAGAACTCAGGATTTAGTAGGTCCTGTAGGAATGGTGCATATAGTAGGGGAAGCTGCTAAATTTGGAATATTTAACGTTATTTTTCTTGCGGCAATAATTAGTATAAACTTAGGATTATTTAACCTATTTCCAATTCCCGCATTAGACGGAAGCAGAATAATTTTCCTGCTTATTGAATTAGTGAGAAAAAAGCCCGTAGATCCAGAGAAAGAAGGTATGATTCATTTTATAGGCTTTGCTATTCTGATTATACTGGCTATTTTTATTGCCTATAAAGATTTTATAAAATTTTACTAAAAAATACTGAGAATAACATTTTAAGGTCAGAATTTGAGGAATGATAAAAATGAATGGAGAAGTAATTAAGAGAAAGTTAACAAAAAAAATCAGAGTGGGGACCATTTATATAGGCGGTGACGCTCCGATTACAGTTCAGTCAATGACCAACACCAAAACTGAAGATATAAAATCTACGGTAGAACAGATCTTGAAATTGGAGGAATGTGGATGCGATATAATAAGAGTGGCAGTTACCAATATAGAATCAGCTGAAGCGATAAAATCGATAAAAAAGAATATACATATTCCAATTGTGGCAGATATACAGTTCGATTACAGGTTAGCAATAGAGTCAGTTAAAAACGGTGCGGATAAAATAAGGATAAATCCGGGGAATATAGGTGACAGGCAAAAATTAATAGAAGTGGTTAAAGCACTTAAATATTATGGTTTACCTTTAAGAGTTGGAGTAAATTCAGGGTCTTTAAAAAAAGAGCTCCTGAATAAATATGGAATGCCCACCGCTGAAGCTCTTGTAGAAAGCGCTTTAGAAGAAATTAATATTTTAGAGGATCTGGATTTTCAAGATATAGTTGTCTCGATTAAATCTTCGGACGTTATAACAACAATAAAAGCTTATGAACTTATTTCTCAAAAGGTAAATTATCCTTTACATTTAGGTGTTACTGAGGCTGGGACATTGATAAAGTCAACAGTGAAGTCCTCGGTCGGTATTGGAACCCTTCTATATAAGGGAATTGGAGATACCATACGGGTTTCTATTACCGGGGATCCGGTAGAAGAAGTAAAGGTGGGTATTGAGCTTTTAAAAAGCCTTAATTTAAAAAAATCAGGGATCGATCTTATTTCATGTCCGACTTGTGCAAGATGTAATGTAAATTTAATATCGATAGCAAAAGAGATAGAACAAAGGCTTTCTAATATAAAAGAACCTTTAAAAGTGGCGGTCATGGGATGTGCTGTAAACGGACCCGGGGAAGCTAAGGAAGCAGACATTGGATTAGCAGGAGGAAATAAAAGTTTTGTTTTATTTAAGAAAGGAAAGATTGAGAGAACCGTGGGAGAGAATGAGGCAGTGGAAGTATTAATACAAGAAATTAAAGAGTTATTAAAGAAGAGTAAAAGTATTTGACAAATATGTAAAATTTTAATAAAATAAAATACAAATTAAAAATTTAAAGGTAATGACGGAGGCTAATAGAAAGTTTACCTGCGAAAAAGAGAGCGCACCCCATAGGCTGAAAGGGTCGCCGCAAGGGACTTTCGAACCCACCTCCCGAGCTGCTTTTGCCGGCAAATGCCGTTATCTCGAATGAGTACCAAATAGGGTGGTACCGCGAATAACCTTCGCCCCTTCAGGCGAAGGTTTTTTAATTTTATGAAGGAGGTATTATTATGGAAGAAAAATTTGTGAAAGAAATTACCCCGCGCAGTGAAGATTTTGCTCAATGGTATGTAGATGTAATTTTGAAAGGAGAACTTGCTGATTATTCACCCGTTAGGGGCTGTATGGTAATAAGGCCCTATGGATATGCAATATGGGAAAACATACAAAAACTTTTGGATAAGCGTTTTAAAGATACCGGACATAAAAATGCATATTTCCCTGTTTTTATACCCGAATCATTACTTAAAAAAGAAGCAGAACACGTGGAAGGTTTTGCCCCCGAAGTTGCATGGGTAACTCATGGTGGGCAGGAAGAACTGGCGGAAAGAATTGCCGTAAGACCTACTTCGGAAACTATTATTTGTAGCATGTATGCAAAATGGATAAAATCTTATAGAGATTTGCCTGTACTGATTAATCAGTGGTGTAATGTAGTAAGATGGGAAAAAAGTACTAAACCCTTTTTAAGAACTGCTGAATTCTTATGGCAGGAAGGTCATACAGCCCACCGAACCGAAGAAGATGCAGAAGAAGAGACTTTACGGATGCTGGAAGTATACAGAGACTTTGTGGAATCGGAACTTTCCATACCGGTAATTAAAGGAAGAAAATCAGAAAATGAAAAATTCGCTGGTGCTCTGAGAACCTATACAATTGAAGCCTTGATGAGCGATGGGAGGGCATTGCAGGCAGGTACTTCGCACAATTTGGGGCAGCATTTTTCAAAAGTTTTTGACATACAATTTTTAGACCAGGACGGGCAGCTGAAATACGTATGGCAAACCTCCTGGGGTGTATCTACGAGATTAATAGGTGCGATTATAATGACTCATGGCGATGACCGTGGATTAAAATTACCGCCCAAGATAGCGCCAATTCAAGTCATAATAGTTCCCATTTTTGGTCAAAAGAAAGATTTAGTTTTGAATAAAGCAAAGGAAATATACGAACTATTAAAGAACGAATTCCGGGTTGAACTTGATGATAGAGATGAATATACGCCGGGATGGAAATTTAACGAATGGGAGATGAAGGGAGTACCTATCAGGTTAGAAATAGGTCCTAAGGATATTGAAAATAAACAGGTAGTGGTTGTCAGGAGAGATACTTTCGAAAAGAATATTGTTGCCGAGGAAAATGCCGTGGAATATATAAAAAATCTGCTGAATGATATTCAAAAAAATATGTTTGAACAAGCCCAAAAATTCAGGGAAGAAAACACAAGGGTAGCTTTAAACTTTGAGGAATTAAAAAATATAATTGAAAATTATAGAGGGTTTGTCAAGGCAATGTGGTGTGGCAATGGCGATTGCGAAAAACACATTAAAGAACAGACAGGAGCCACACTCCGTTGCATACCTTTTGAACAGGAAAAATTATCTGATAAATGCGTAGTGTGTGGAAAGGAAGCACAAAAAATGGTTTATTTTGCAAAATCCTATTAATTCGAGGTGAAAGGAGAATGAAAGCTACCGAAATTTTCCCAAAGAGCACATTTAATATCCCTGCCGGTTTAAAATACGATACCGAAAAACTCTTGTATAAAAGCGGATTACTAAGGTCAGGGGAAACCCTGACCTTTTATTCCCTGGGTGTAAAAATTTTGGATAAAATAAAAGAAGTAATTATAAGTAGAATCGAAGCCGAAAATTTTAAAAAAATACATCAGTTTAAACCTTCCGTAGAAGATATAAAAAGAGAAATCTACAATGAAAAAATCCTTCCTTTATACTTTTATTCTTTAAACGATTTTACCCTCTATTCCTATGAAATCACAAACAATACTCCAAAATTGCTCAAAATATTAAGTGAAATTTTGGATTATCTTATGCAAAAAGGTATCAAACAAAATTATTTTAGCGTAGCAGAAAGTGATGAAAAAATAATCTATTCTTTTTCCTCGGAAAAAGGAGATTTTGCTTTTTTGCATTGTCCGGGGTGCTCAAATTCATACTCCTTAAATTATATAAGTTATAAAAAAGAAATTGAGCCTAAAAATCTTAAAAAAAATGAAAGCATGAAAAAGGTTTATACACCCGGTATTAAGACCATTCCAGAACTTTGTAGCTTTTTAAATATTTCTCCAGAAAAAACTATCAAAACAATGATTTATAAAGTTAATTATAATAATAATAAAGAAGAATACATAGCTGCTCTTGTAAAAGGTTCAAGGAATATTAATGAAGAAAAGTTAAAAAGGGTGTTAGGTGCCATCAAAGTTGCTTTGGCCAATGAAGAAGAAATAATAAATTTTACCAATACCAAAATGGGATTTGCTGGTCCTATTGGGCTTGACTTGAAAGTAATAGCCGATAAGGATATTATTGACATACAGGAAGCAGTAGTAGGTGCAAATGAAGAAGATTATCATTTAATAGACGTTATTCCGGAAAAAGATATAAAGATTGATATCCTTTGCGACATTAAAGAAAATAAAGATGGTGACCCTTGCCCTGTTTGCAACAGACCAATGGAAATAATTGAGGGTCAAATAGTTGCAGAATTTGCGACATCCAAGGAAAATAATATAACCTTTAATTCAATGAAAATAGATTTATTTAATCTCTTTTATTTAATTTCTGAAAAAAATAGGGATTCTGAAGGATTGATATTTACCCCGGAGTTTTCTCCGGTTCTCTGCTATATTATCCCAATAAATGTAAAAAATGAGTCTATTCTTAATGCATCAAAGGAAATTTATGAAAAATTAATAAAGTATGTGGATATCATTATTGACGATAGGGAAGAAAGCCCGGGGGTTAAATTCAAGGATGCAGATTTGCTGGGTATACCGTATAAAATAATAATTGGAAATAAATTTATTAAAGAAGGAAAAGTTGAAATAAAAGAAAGAAAAACTGGTAAGTCCTTTGAAATAGAATTAAATAATATTAATATTGAATTTTTTAATTCTCTGTGATAAATTTTTTTTGCTTGATTTAGATTTTTCTTAATGTAAATTATGGATAAAAGGAGAGGGTACCATGTCAGTGGCAGCTTTAATTCCAGCATATAATGAAGAACGTACGGTAGGATCGGTTTTAAAAACGATTAAAGAAAGCGGTTTGTGCGATGAAATTATTTTAGTTAGTGATGGTTCTACTGACAATACTTCACAAGTAGGAAGAAACCTGGGAGTTAAGGTAATAGACATAAAAGAAAACAAAGGTAAATTTTCGGCTATTTTAGAAGGGTATAAATGTTCTAAATCGGAAATTATTTTAATGTTAGATGCAGATCTGGTAGGCTTAAAAAAAGAGCATATCGAAAAATTAATTGAACCGGTAAAAAAAATGGAAGCAGATATGAGTATTGGAATTTTTAAAAACGGGAGAGGAGCCACTGATTTAGCGCAAAAAATAACACCTTTTCTATCGGGACAAAGGGCTTTGAAAAGAGAGGTAATGGAAAAATTGATAACTTATCCTGCTGATAATTACGGTTTAGAAATGGCGTTAACAATCTTATCGAAAAAAGAAGGATTTAAAGTAAAGATGGTAGATTTATACGATTTAACCCATGTAATGAAGGAAGAAAAAAGGGGATTTTTTAAAGGGAGTATTGCTCGTTTGAAAATGTACTATGATATATTAAGGGTATTTTTAAAACTTAGATTCGGGGTGTATTAAATGATTACTCAAAGTGAAGTGGTGACTCGTCTCCTTTTATCGATAATTCTTGGAGGAATCATAGGAATTGAAAGGGAGAGTGTAAATAGGCCAGCCGGCTTTAGAACACATGTACTTGTCTGCGTAGGTTCGACTTTGACAATGCTGGTTTCAATATTTGTATTTGAAAAATTTAGAGCTTTTACCTCTACAGACCCTTCAAGAATTGCAGCACAGGTAGTAAGTGGTATAGGATTCCTGGGTGCCGGAACAATTATAAGAGTAGGACCTACTGTTAAGGGTTTAACCACGGCTGCCAGCCTGTGGACTGTAGCTTCCATCGGACTTGCTATAGGTTGCGGTTTTTATTCTGCTGCAATTATTGCTACTATTTTTACTTTTATTACACTGATTTCTCTTTCCAGAATAGAAGCGGTATTCATTAATCGCAGGCTACTTTATAACATATATGTCACTGTTTCGGATAAACCGGGACAATTGGGGAAAATTGGTACTGTTTTGGGAGAATACGGAATAAGTATAAGAAATGTCAAAATGGAAAATTTAGATGAGGGTAGAGTAAATATTAATCTTACTGTCAGGTTACCATCAAATGTAAAAATAGAGGATATTATAATGAAATTATCAGCTATTGAAGGTGTTCAATGTATTGATATTTAATTTAGCCGGAGGAAGCATTATGTTAAATCTATTTAAAATTGTTTCTTTACCAAATTATAATGATAAAGAAATTTTAATTATAAAAAATACAATTGTAAAAAAAGTAGAAATAAATAAAAAACAAAAAAGCGTTGAAATATATCTGGAATGCATAGATCCTATAAAAGAAGAGTTAATTAATAAAATTACAAGAGATATTAAACAAAAAATTGGTTATGATGCAAATATAAACTTAAATTTTATAGAAAAATCAAAAGACTATGATAAAAAGGTTGCAATAGAAATAATACAAGAGAATTGGGAAACTTGCAAAGAAGAGCTTTTTAAGAAATATCCTTCCACAAGAATATTTTTAATAAATACAAATTGGGAATATAAAAATGGAGTACTGGAGATCATAGTTGAAAAAAATGGTAACAAGTATTTAGAAAAAAAAAGAGCAAAGGATTTTATCGAAAAATTTTTTCTTACTTTCGGTATTGAAATCAATGTAGAATTTAAAGAAAAGTTAGAAGTTGAATATTATGATTTCGAAGAAGAGGAAAGAAAAATTGTTGAATCTATCTTAATGGATTTAAATTGTGAAAAAGATAAAATACATGAAAAACAGATAGATGTTATTTTGGGGAAAGACTTTGAACAACCACCAATTAATATCAATTCAATTTCCGGTGAAGAGAAAGAAATAGTAATATTAGGGAAAATATTTGATGTACAAGTAAAAGAACTGAAAAATGAAGGATTGCTTGTAACTTTCGCAATTACGGATAATACGGCTTCTTTACCGGTAAAATTATTTTTAAAAAAAGATAAAAAGGAATTAATTAATTATTTAGAAGAAGGACGATATTTAAAAATTCGAGGCAGGATGGAACAAAGTAAATTTACACAGGAATACGAATTGATACCTTATGATATTAAGCTTTCTGAAAAACCCTCGAGAAAGGATGAAGCAGAAGAAAAAAGGATTGAGCTTCATTTACATACTAAATTTTCATCGATGGATGCGATTTGTTCTCCAAAAGAAGTAATAGAAATGGTAAAAAGTTGGGGTTGGAAAGCTATAGCATTTACAGACCACGGGGTTGTACAAGCTTTTCCTGAGATTTACGAAGCTTCTCTAAATTCGGGCGTAAAGCCTATTTACGGAATGGAAGCCTATATCTTTGATGACCAATTTCCAGTAATAGCATTTCCACCGGAAGGAAATATTGATGATTTTATATATGTAGCCGTTGATATTGAAACAACAGGCCTATCAATGGATTCTGACGAAATAATAGAAATTGGTGCTGTAAAAATATATAAAGGAGAAATTATCGATACCTTTCATACTTTTATAAAACCTAAAAAATCTATCCCATCAAGTATTTCCAGCTTAACAGGGATTACAAATGCTATGGTAGAAAATGCCCCTTCTCTTAATGAAGCTTTAGATTTATTTAAAGATTTTATTAAAGATGCTGTATTCGTAGCTCATAATGCAGAATTTGACTCTGGATTTTTAAGAAGAGACTTTTATAAACTGGGTATTCCCTTTAAAAATAGTGTTATTGATACCGTTGCTTTTTCAGCTATGGTTCTTGATGATATTAAAAACCATAAGCTGGATACCGTGGCAAAGTATTTAAACATTAAGCTAAAAAATCATCACAGGGCTACAGATGATGCAAATGCCCTGGCACTTATATTTATAGAATTAATAAAAAGAGCAAAAGAAAAAGGAGCATTAAAACTTTCTGATTTAAACACATTAAGTACACCTTTTAATATAAATTCCTATCATGCGATTATACTGGCTCAGGATGAAACGGGGCTTTATAATTTATACAAATTGGTTTCCATATCTCACTTAAATTATTTTTACAGACACCCGAGGATACCCAAATCTCTGCTTAATTCCATGAGACAAGGTCTTTTGATAGGTTCGGCGTGTGAATCGGGGGAACTTTTTCAGGCTATTTTAAATTATCATTCTGAAGAGGATATTGAAAGGCTTGCATCCTTTTATGATTTTCTGGAAATTCAACCTTTAAAAAATAATTACTTCATGGTTCAAAGAGGTATTGTAAAAAGCGAGGAGACGTTGAAAGAAATAAATAAAAAAATTTACCGCCTTGGAAAGAAATTAAATAAACCCGTAGTTATGACCAGTGATGCCCATTTTATTAATCCGGAAGATGAAATTTATAGAAAGATTCTGCTCCATGCCCAGGGATATCAAGATTATGATAAAAGCTCCATGCTATATTTGAAAACCACAAAGGAAATGTTATCCGAAGCTGAATACTTGGGTGATGGCCCGGCTTACGAAGTAGTTATTGAAAACCCAAGGAGAATTGCCGAACTTATAAAAGATAATTTAAAACCAGTTCCCGATGAACTATATCCCCCTAAAATAGATGGGGCCGAAGAAGAAATAATAAATATGACTTATAAGAGAGCAAAAGAAATTTACGGAGAGGATCTTCCAGAAATTGTTAAAAAAAGAATCGAAAGAGAGCTTAATTCTATAGTAAGTAACGGATATTCGGTAATTTATTTAATTGCTCATAAACTTGTAAAAAAATCTTTGAACGACGGTTATTTAGTAGGTTCAAGGGGTTCCGTTGGATCTTCCCTGGTGGCTACCATGTGTGAAATCACCGAAGTAAATCCTTTACCGCCTCACTATTTGTGCCCCGAATGCAAGAAAACTATTTTTGTAGAGAACAATGAAGGAATTGTGGGACCCGATCTCCCGGACAAATTATGTCCAAATTGTTCAAGTAAGATGAAAAAAGACGGATTTAATATTCCCTTTGAAGTTTTTATGGGCTTTGAAGGAGATAAAGTACCGGATATTGATCTTAACTTTTCAGGGGAATATCAAAGTAAAGCTCACAAGTATACAGAAGAGCTTTTTGGAAAAGATAGCGTTTTCAGGGCAGGTACTATATCTACTATTGCCGAGAAAACGGCCTATGGTTTCGTAAAATCTTATGCAAATGATAATAAATTAAACCTCCCCGAGTGTGAAATTAAAAGGTTAGCACAGGGAATAACGGGAGTAAAAAGAACAACGGGTCAGCATCCCGGCGGATTAATGGTAGTTCCCAAAGATAAAGAGATTTATGAGTTTACACCCATACAATACCCGGCAGATGACAGGGGATCAGGAGTCATAACTACCCATTTTGATTATCATTCGATAAGTGAAAGGCTTTTAAAATTGGATCTTCTGGGGCACGACGATCCTACCGTGATTAAGTTGCTGGAAGAAGAAACCGGGGTAAACGCAAGAGAAATTCCCTTAGATGACAAAAAAACCATGGGTATATTTTCCAGTTTAGAGCCTTTGTCATTAAATCCGGAGGATGTGGGAACTACAGTAGGAACCTTAGGAGTGCCGGAATTTGGGACTCGTTTTGTAAGACAGATGCTGGAAGATACAAGGCCCACTACTTTTTCCGAACTTGTTAGAATCAGCGGTTTATCCCATGGGACTGATGTATGGTTAAACAATGCACAGGATTTAATTAAAAACAAAATAGCAACTTTGAAGGAAGTAATTGCTACCCGTGATGATATTATGCTACATCTTATTGAAAAAGGAGTAGAGCCTAAAATCGCCTTTAATATAATGGAAAGGGTAAGAAAGGGAAAGGGATTAAAACCCGAAGAAGAAGAAATTATGAAAAAAAATAACGTAGAACCATGGTTTATTGAATCCTGCAAGAAAATAAAATATATGTTTCCAAAAGCACATGCAGTTGCTTACGTAATTATGGCTTTTAGAATTGCTTATTTTAAAGTATACTATCCAAAGGCTTTTTATGCTACTTATTTCACGGTTAGGGCAGATGATTTCGATGGAGAATTAATTTTAAAAGGACATAGGGCTATAAAGGAAGCTATTAAAGAAATAGAAAGTAAGGATAAGGAAGCTTCAGCAAAGGAAAAGAATTTATTAACAATTCTAGAAGTAGCTAATGAAATGTACCTGAGGGGAATAGAATTTTTACCCGTAGATTTATATAACTCTCATTATAAAAAATTCATTATTACCGATGAAGGTATTTTACCACCCTTAACTGCTCTACCCGGCCTGGGCATTGCTGCTGCGTTAAGCATTTTTGAAGAAAGACAAAAAGCTCCTTTCACATCAATAGAAGATCTTAGAATAAGGGCCAAGGTAACAAAAAATGTTATTGAAATATTAAGAAAAAACGGGGTTCTTGGTGGTTTAAGGGAAACTGATCAGATTTGTCTTTTTTGAATATTGTATAAAAAAATTCAATGTGCTATAATAAAATGAGATTAATTTTGGAAGATTAGTAATAGAGTGGGTTTTCTCCCACTCTTTTAAATTATTTTAAAGGGTGGTACGGTATTATGCAGAAAAATCTTATTTTAGAAAAAGCTAAAAATATTGCTGACGAAGCATTAAAGGGGAAAAATTACGAATTAGTGGATATTGAGTTTGTTAAAGAAGGAGGTAATTGGTATTTAAGGTATTATATCGATAAACCGGGAGGAGTGACCTTGGACGATTGTCAGGAGGTGAGTGAAGAAATTAGCAGACTGCTGGATATTTATGATCCTATTCCTCAAAGGTATATTCTTGAAGTTTCTTCTCCAGGTGTAGAGCGGCCGCTAAAAAAAGACAGCGATTTTATAAGATTTAAAGGTAAAGAGATAGAAGTAAAAACCTTTGAACCAATATCTGGTAAAAAATCCTTTGCGGGCATTTTAGTTGATTTTATTGATGGAGTAATTGTTTTAAAAGAAAAGGATACTAATTTTAGTATACCGAAAGATAAAATTTCCTCTGCTCGACTTAAATTCAATTTCAAATTTGACGAACAGGAGAGGTAAAGATGAATATTGAATTTCTTGAAGCACTGGAACAAATTGAAAAAGATAAAGGAATTAATAAAGAAATTCTCATAGAGGCAATTGAAGCCGCCCTTGTTTCAGCATATAAAAAAAATTACGGGACGACTCAGAATGTAAAAATCAATATCGATAGAGAAACTGGCGAAGTAAAAGTATTCTCTCAGAAAACAGTAAAAGAAGATGTTTTAAATCCTCTTTTGGAGATTAGCCTTGTGGAAGCAAAAAAAATTAACCCTTTAGTAAAGGTAGGAGATATAATTTCAGTAGAAGTAAAGCCAAAAAATTTTGGCAGAATTGCGGCTCAAACCGCTAAACAGGTAGTCATGCAGAGGATTAAAGAAGCTGAAAGAAATATAATTTATGAAGAATTTGCAGGCAGAGAAACGGACCTGGTAACAGGTATTATTCTGCGCACGGAGAAAAAAAATGTTATAATAGATTTGGGGAAGACGGAAGTTATTTTACCTCCAACTGAACAAATTCCTAATGAAGTGTATAATACCGGTGAAAGGATAAAAGTATATGTTTTGGAAGTTAAAAAAACTACAAAAGGGCCACAGATTACCGTATCCCGTTCTCATCCGGGATTAATAAAGAGGCTTTTCGAATTAGAAGTACCGGAAATTTATGAAGGAATTGTCGAAATAAAAAGCATTGCCAGGGAAGCAGGATCAAGAACAAAAATCGCTGTTCATTCTCGAGATGAAAATGTGGATCCCGTAGGAGCTTGTGTAGGTCAAAAAGGTACCCGAGTGCAAACAATTGTGGATGAACTCAAAGGTGAAAAAATAGATATAATAAAATGGAGTAAAGATCCTGCTGAATATATATCAAACGCTTTAAGCCCTGCAAAAGTATTGAAAGTAGATATAGATGAAGATAACAAAACAGCAAGGGTGATTGTTCCGGATAATCAGCTTTCCCTTGCAATTGGAAAAGAAGGACAAAATGCTCGTCTTGCTGCAAAATTAACGGGCTGGAAAATTGATATTAAACCGAAAAATAAATCTTAGGGGGGATTAACTTGAGCCCTAAAAAAATCCCTCAAAGAATGTGTTTGGGCTGTAAGCAGATGAAACCAAAAAAAGAATTAATCAGGGTTGTAAGAGCTCCTGATGGAAGTATTTTCATAGACCTCACCGGTAAAAAGTCCGGAAGAGGGGCATATTTTTGCAGGGATCCCAAATGTTTTGATAAAGCTTTAAAGGAAGATAGACTTTCAAAAGCTTTGGATTGTAGTATAGATAAAGATACTATTGAAAGGCTTAAGGAGGAAGTTATAGAAAGTGAAGCCTTGTAATATTTATTTTCTCCTTGGCCTTGCTCAAAAAGGAGGAAAAGTAGTTTCCGGGTGGAGCCTTGTGAAAAAACTAATCCCTTTAAAGAAAATAAAGTTAGTAATAGTTACACAGGACGCCTCGGAAGGAACAAAAATTTATTTTAAAGATATGTGTGAAAGGTTCAATGTTCCGTTTTGTATTTTTGGTAATGCATACGATTTGGGTAAATCTATTGGAAAAGATGAAAGGAAAATACTGGGTATAAAAGATTATTATTTTTCCAAAAAAATCATAGAATACGTAGGGGCTCATTTAAAATCGGAGGTGGGGAATATTGACTAAGGTAAGGGTGTATGAACTTGCAAAAAAATTAGGAGTTCCCAGTAAAAAATTAATGACCATTTTAGAGGATTTAGACATTGACGTCAAAAATCATATGAGCAGCCTTGAGGATGATATGGCTCAACTTATTATAGATTTAATAAACGAAGAAAAAGAGCCAAAAAAGAATAAAAAAGATAAAGAAGAGGAAAAGGAATTAAAAATAATTGAACCCAAAAAGGAAGTAGAAAAAAAAGAGGAACAGGCAAAGAGTAAGACCCAAAAGGTAGTTTTACCTGAAAAGATTACAATTAAAGAATTGGGGCAGAAAACTAATATTGAACCGGTAAAACTGATAAAAAAATTGATTGATTTTGGTTTAATGTTAAATATTAATGCTGATATAAATTTTGAATCTGCAAAAAGACTCTTAAAAGAATTCGGTTTTGAAGCTGAAAAGGAAGAAGAGGAATCAAAGGAAAAGCTGGTAAAGAAAATAAAAGAAGAATCTGCAGGAAACCTAAAACCTCGTCCTCCTGTGGTAACAGTTATGGGACATGTAGATCATGGAAAAACCACATTACTTGATGCTATCAGGGAAACAAGAGTGGCAGCTCAAGAAGCAGGAGGAATCACCCAGCACATAGGTGCTTCGCAAATAGAAAAAGACGGGAAAATTATTATTTTTTTAGATACACCAGGCCATGAAGCTTTTACGGCACTTAGAGCAAGAGGAGCAAGCGTAACAGATATCGTGGTTTTAGTTGTTGCTGCTGATGATGGAGTAATGCCTCAAACAATTGAAGCAATAAACCATGCTAAAGCCGCTGGTGTGCCAATTATTGTGGCAGTAAATAAAATAGATAAACCTGATGCTAACCCGGAGAAAGTAAAACAGCAACTGACGGAATATGGCTTGATACCGGAGGAATGGGGTGGAGATACCATTTTTGTAAATGTATCAGCAAGAAACCGTATTGGTATAGATCAACTTTTAGAAATGATTCTGCTCGTAGCAGATATGCAGGAGTTGAAGGCTGATTACGATAGTCCTGCAGTAGGTGTAATTATCGAAGCGAAACTTGACAAGGGGCGAGGCCCTGTAGCATCAGTAATTGTTCAAAAGGGAACATTAAAAGTAGGAGATATAATAGTGGCAGGAGGTACCTGGGGAAAAGTAAGAGCAATGTTTGATTCCCGTGGAAAGATAGTTAAAGAAGCTACTCCCTCTATTCCAGTTGAAGTAATTGGATTTGAAGAAGTACCTGTAGCCGGAGATATTTTAAAAGTAGTCGTAGATGAAAAAACAGCAAGAGAAATGGCTGAAAAAGAAAAAGAGTTATTAAAAGAAAAAGAGGATATTACTTCTCCAAAAGTATCCCTGGAAAAATTGTTTGATAAAATTAAAAAAGGAGAAGTAAAAGAATTAAACATAATTATAAAAGCGGATGTTCACGGCTCTTTAGAAGCTTTAAAACAGGCTATTGAAAAATGTTCCAATGATCAAGTAGTAATAAGGATAATACATGGTGGGGTTGGTGCTATAAATGAAAGCGATATCCTGTTGGCATCAGCTTCCAATGCCGTAGTTATTGGATTTAATGTAAGACCCGATTCGAATGCAAGAAAATTGGCTGAAAAGGAAAACATAGATATAAGAACTTATAGAATCATATATGAACTAATTGAGGATTTACAATCCGCAATGAAAGGTTTATTGGAACCTGAATACAAAGAAGTAGTTATCGGTCATGCACAGGTTAGAGCGCTGTTTAAAGTACCTAATGTGGGTATAGTAGCAGGGTGTTATGTAGTAGATGGTAAAATTACTCGAAATGCTAACATAAGGGTTATCAGAAATGGCGTGGTCATTTATGAAGGTAAAATTTCATCATTAAAGAGGTTCAAGGATGACGTCAGAGAAGTTGCGAGCGGATATGAATGCGGAATTGCAATAGATAAATTTAATGATATAAAAGAAGACGATGTTCTTGAAGCATTTGTAAATAAAAAGGTAGAATAATTATAATCTAAATATTAAAGAAAGATAAAGGGGGAAAAAAGGTGGAATTCTCAAGAACCGATAGAATAGCAGGAGAAATTAAAAAAGCTGTAAGTGAAATTATAAACAATGATCTAAAAGACCCCCGAATACAAGGACTTATTTCTGTAACCAAAGTAGAAGTATCAAAGGATTTAAGACATGCTAAAATATTTTTAAGTATATTTGGTAATGACAGTGAAAAAGAAGAAATAATTTCAACTATACAAAAAGCTGAAGGGTTTATCAGGAAAGAATTGGGATCAAGGATTAGAATCAAGTTTTTGCCCGAATTATCTTTTAAATTAGATGAATCAATTGAATATGGGATTCATATAAGTAAATTGCTAAAAGATATTTCACAAGAAACAAAGGAAGAGGAATAAAATATGGATATTATATCCGTCAAGGAAGCAATATTAAACAATAAAAGTTTTATAATAACTTCTCATTTAACCCCCGATGGAGACGCTATAGGTTCACTGCTGGGACTTACTTTGGCTTTAGATAATTTGGGTAAAGAAGTATTTCCTATTTTAAACGATAGTGTCCCAAAGCGTTATTTATTTTTACCCCATGCAAAATCGATTGTAAACGAAAATGCTCTTTCAGGAAAAAAGGATGTTATTATTTGCCTTGATTCCGCAGATTCCGAAAGGTTAGGTTTTAAAAATCCCTTAAAAAATTACGCCGATATTATAATAAATATTGATCACCATAAAAGCCATGTGCTATTTGGGGATTTAAATTACGTTGATCCTTCAGCTTCCTCGGTGGGGGAAATGGTTTATAATTTGGTTAAGGAAATTAATGTCAAAATAAATTATGATATTGCGCTTTGCCTATATACTGCAATAATTACAGATACGGGTTCTGTAAAACATTCGAATACCACACCCTCTGCTCTTAGAGCTTTAGCTGATTTTGTGGAATTAGGAGTTAAACCCGATAGGGTGAGCTGGGAGGTATTTGAGAAAAACAGCCTTAATAGTATTTTACTTATAAAGGATACATTAAATACATTAAAGATATCTGATGATGGGAAAATTGCCTGGCTAACCATTACCCGGGAGATGCTGGAAAAAACAAATACCTTAGAAGAAGATACCGAAGGTTTGATTGATTACGCAAGAAGTATAGAGGGTGTAGAAATAGCATTGCTTTTTAAAGAAAGAGAAGATAATAAAATAAAAATTAGCTTGCGGTCAAACGGTTGGATAGATGTTAGTGAAATAGCAAAAAAAATGAACGGGGGAGGCCATGCGAAGGCTGCGGGTTGCATGTTGGACGGAAATATGAAAGATGTAGAAAAGAAGGTATTAAGTATTATAAAAGAGTATATGAAAGAGGGGCAAAATGGAGGGAATTATTAATTTAATAAAACCACCGGGGATTACTTCCCACGATGCAGTATCTTATTTAAGAAAGGTTTTTTTCATTAAACGCATAGGCCATGGTGGAACGTTGGACCCCGGTGCTTGCGGGGTAATTCCAATATTTATCGGGAAGGCTACCAGAACAATTGAATACTTTGAAAACTGCGATAAAGAGTATATAGCAGAAATCACCCTGGGTAAAACTTATGATACGGGAGATAACTTTGGGAATTTAATTGACGAAAAAGATCCTTCCAAAATCACCTTTGAAGATTTTAGAGATGTTATTTCAAAATATATTGGGGAGATAGAACAAATTCCTCCGATGTATTCAGCTGTTAAAGTAAGGGGCATAAAGCTTTATGAATACGCTCGAAAGGGAATGGAAATTGAAAGAAAGCCAAGAAAAATATGTATACACACTATTAAAATACTTGATTTTAAAAATCCAATAGCAAGGATCAAAATACACTGTTCCAAGGGTACTTATATTAGGGCTCTATGTGAAGATATTGGAAAAGATTTAGGATGCGGTGCACATATGTCATTACTTATTAGAACAAGATCCGGTCCATTTACCATCGAAAAATCGGTAACTTTTGAAGAAATTGAAAAATATTACAGAACAAATGAAATAAATCGATTTCTTTTACCTGTGGATAAAATGCTCAATAGCATAATGAAAAAAGTTAATATTCCTTATGAAAAAGAACAGATAATAAAAAGAAATTTTATACCTTTAGACAAATTATCAGAGGATTTTAGAGTATATAATGAAGATTATTATATGCTATATGATAAAAATAATGTTTTTTTTGGCATAGGCAAATTAGATTCAGGTGGAAAAATTATAAGGTTCCATAAAATTTTTATTTGAGGGTCGAGATGATAATGAAAACATATTTGGATATAGAAAATTTTACAACAGAAAAAAATACTGCTGTAGGGCTGGGAAATTTTGACGGGGTTCATTTAGGACACAGGAGGCTTATAACCGTTTTAAAAGAAGAATCAAGAAAAAGGAATCTCGTTTCCACAATACTTACCTTTGATCCCCATCCTTCTAAAATTTTATTTCCTGAAAAAGATTTTTCATTAATTGATACACTAAATAAGAAAATTTCTATTATTAAGAGCATGGGAATTAGTTTATTAGTTATCGCTCCTTTTACTTATGAATTATCGCGACTGAATTGGGAAGAATTTGTTGAAGAAATACTCCTTGAAAAAATGAAGGCAAAATTAATTGTAGTTGGTTATAATTTTACATTTGGATATAACGGTCAGGGAAATGTGGAAAAATTATCTTGTATTGGAAAGGAAAAGGGCTTTGAAACCATTGTTATACCTCCGGTAAAAAAAGAAGGAGAGATAGTTAGCAGCTCAAAAATAAGATTGTATATTAAAGAAGGTGATATGGAAAAGGCTCAGATGCTCTTAGGCCGTCCTTTCAGTATTGAAGGAAGAGTAATTAAGGGAAAATCTTTGGGTAGAAAGCTTGGTTTTCCCACCGCCAATATAGAAATTCCTGAAGGAATTGTATTGCCATCTTTTGGTGTATATTCCGTATATATAAAAATTAATAACGATAAAATATATGAAGGGATAGCTAATATAGGAATAAACCCAACTTTCATGGATGGAAAAATTAAAAACCCTATTTTGGAAGTCCACATATTTGATTTTACGAAATTAATATATGGAGAACAGGTAGAGGTGTTTTTTATAAAAAAAATAAGGGATGAAAAAAAGTTTGAGAGTCCCAATGCCTTAGCCGAACAAATTAAAAATGATATAACTACCGCAAAGGAAATTTTGAGAGGAGCATCTTTTTCCAGAATTTCTTGTATAAAGGGATAACATATGTTATAATACCTTTTGGAAAATATTTATGAACCCTTGCGCGGTAACCCATTACCTCCGGTAGGTTACTGGGCAATGGGGATTAAGAGAAGTTAGGAGGTGAAAAAATGGCATTAACAAAGGAATTAAAGCAGGAATTGATAAGTAAATTTAAAGTACATGAAAATGATACGGGATCTCCGGAAGTACAGATTGCTCTTCTTACCGAAAGAATAAATCAGTTAACCGAGCACCTTAAGGTTCACAAAAAGGATCATCACTCTCGTCGGGGACTTTTAAAGATGGTAGGTAAGAGGAGAGCCCTTCTTAATTATTTAAAAGAAAAAGATTTTGAACGTTATAAATCCGTAATAGAAAAATTAGATCTAAGAAAATAAAAAAGCGGGGATTCCCCGCTTTAATTTTTAAAAAAAAGAAGGAAAAAATATATTTAATGTAGAATAAAAATTATGGTTTTTAGTGGAAGAAAGGAGGCAATAATTAGTTGGAAATATTTAATACAGAAATAGCAGGAAGGACATTGGTTTTCGAAACAGGGAAACTTGCTCAACAAGCAAATGGAGCAGTTTTAGCAAAATACGGTGATACTGTTGTTCTTGTTACCGCAACCGCTTCAAAGGAACCGAGAGAAGGGGTGGATTTCTTACCTCTAACAGTTGACTATGAGGAAAGATTATACGCAGTTGGGAAAATTCCCGGCGGATTCATAAAAAGAGAAGGAAAACCCAGCGAAAAAGCAATACTTTCAGCGCGTTTGATAGACAGGCCCCTTAGACCTTTATTTCCGAAGGATTTAAGAAACGATATTCAAATTATTGCTACTATTTTATCCGTAGACCAGGATAATACTCCGGATGTTCTTGCTATCAATGGTGCATCCTTAGCTCTTTGTATTTCTGACATTCCTTTTGAAGGTCCTGTAGGAGCTGTTTCGGTTGGTTTAATTGACGGAAAGTTTGTTATCAATCCTACCGTAGAGCAACATGAGAAAAGTCGTTTGAGATTAGTAGTAGCAGGAACGAAAGATGCTATTTTAATGGTTGAAGCAGGTGCGGATGAGGTTACGGAAGAAGAAATGTTAAATGCAATACTTTTTGGACATGAAGAAATTAAAAAAATAGTAGCTTTTCAGGAAGAGATAATAGCTAAAATAGGTAAACCTAAAATGGAAATACCTCCTATTGACATTGATGCCGAAATGGAAAAAGCTGTTAGAGATTTTGCCACCCCAGAAATACAAAAAGCTATTCGTATATATGAAAAACAGGAAAGAGAAGCGTATCTTTCCAAAATTACTGAAGATACTCTAACTCATTTTGCAGAAATTTATCCGGAAAAGGAAAAGGAAATATCGGATATACTGTATAATATTTTAAAAGAAGAAGTTAGAAAAATGATTACTAAAGAAGGAGTAAGGCCAGACGGGCGTAAAAGCAACGAAATAAGGCCAATCTCTTGCGAAGTAGGAATTCTACCAAGAACTCACGGATCAGGACTTTTTACCCGTGGACAAACTCAGGTTTTAACAGTTGCTACCTTAGGTGCTCTTGGAGATGTTCAAATCCTTGATGGCTTAGATCTGGAAGAAACAAAAAGGTATATGCATCATTATAACTTTCCTCCCTATAGTACCGGTGAAACAAGAGTTCTTAGGGGACCCGGCAGAAGAGAAATTGGACATGGCGCTCTGGCAGAAAGAGCATTAGAACCCATGATACCTCCTGAAGAAGAATTCCCTTACACAATTCGACTCGTATCAGAGGTATTAAGCTCAAATGGATCTACTTCTATGGCGAGTGTATGTGGTTCAACCTTAGCATTGATGGATGCAGGAGTTCCTATAAAATCTCCTGTTGCGGGAATTGCAATGGGTCTTATAAAAGAGGAAGAGGATTTTACTATTCTTTCTGATATTCAAGGTATAGAAGACTTTTTAGGTGACATGGACTTTAAAGTAGCCGGTACAGCAAAGGGAATAACTGCAATACAAATGGATATTAAAATCAAAGGAATTGACGCGGAAATAATGAGAAAGGCTCTGGTTCAAGCCAGGGAAGGAAGACTTTACATTCTTGAAAAAATGCTTTCAGTGATTTCTGAGCCGAGAAAAGAACTTTCTCCTTATGCCCCCAGAATTTTCTCTATCACTATCGATCCAGAAAAAATAAGGGATGTTATAGGACCCGGTGGAAAAACGATAAATAAGATAATTTCTGAAACGGGAGTAAAAATTGATATAGAAGATGATGGAAGAATATACGTGGCAGCACCCAATGAAAAAGCTGGAGAAAAGGCCTTAGAAATGATTAATAGAATCACTCAGGATGTAGAAGTTGGCAAGGTTTATTTGGGCAAAGTACTGAGAATAACGAATTTTGGAGCTTTTGTAGAAATATTACCGGGGAAAGAAGGCCTTGTGCATATATCAAAGCTTGCTAAAGGAAGGGTTAAAAGAGTGGAAGATGTAGTAAATGTTGGAGATGAGATACTGGTAAAGGTCACGGATATTGATAAACAGGGAAGAATTAATTTGTCTCATAAAGATGTTTTTCCTGAAACTCCAAAAAATAAAGTAAATGCATAAACCGATGAAATCGGTTTATGTTTTTTTTATGTACTTTTTTAGTCATTTTTTTTATAAATTTATAATAAATTTTATTAAAAACTTTTATATAGGGGGAAAGCTAAATCTATGAAAATCATTTCTTTTAGCGTCCCCAGGTATTTATCAAAAATAATTTTATTAATAGTTATTATTACATTATGGACCGTAATAAAAACAGAGGTATTTTGGTATAAGGATACCCAAACCTTAAATCCAATATATGAGCTGAATACCGAAAAAAAAATGATAGCCTTTACCTGCAACGTAGCATGGGGGAATGAGTACCTGCCAAACATGCTGGAAATTTTCGATAAAAATAAAATTAAAATCACCTTCTTTATTGAAGGAAGGTGGGCGGAAAAATACCCGGAATTAGTAAAAGAAATTAAGAAAAGAGGACACGAAATAGGGAATCACGGTTACAGTCATGCTCATCATGCCAAGCTGAATTTGATGGACAATAAAAAGGAAATTGAAAAATGTGAACAGGTACTGGTGAAGCTTATCGGTGAAAAAACAAAGTTATTTGCTCCACCTTATGGTGAATTTTCAAAAGATACCATCAAAGCTGCTGAAGAAATGGGTTATAAAGTAATATTATGGTCAATCGATACCATAGATTGGAAAAACCCTGGAGCAAATTATATCATTAATAAAGTATTAAAAAATGCAAATAATGGTAAAATCGTTTTAATGCATCCTACAAAAGATATCATAGAAGCTCTTCCTGTAATAATTGAAAATTTAAAATCGAAAGGATTTATAATAGTTCCTGTAGGAGAATTATTAGAGTAATATGGAAATTTAAGAAAAAGTTGCAAACTACTTTTGAATTTTATATACTTTATTTTAAAAGATTATAAGGTTTGGATGAGGTGCGAATAATTGAAAAAAGTAATAATAAAAATAAAAAAAATTAAAGGTTGCGAAGATTTACCTCTGCCTTCTTATATGACCCCGTCTTCCTCTGGAATGGATCTTTTTGCTGCGGTAGGTGACGAAGTGATGATAAAACCAGGGGAAATAAAATTAATACCTTGCGGATTTATGATGGAATTACCTGAAGGATATGAAGCTCAGATTCGACCCAGAAGCGGATTAGCTTTGAAATACGGGATTACAGTTCTTAATTCCCCAGGTACAATAGATGCAGATTACCGGGGTGAAGTAAAGGTAATTTTAATAAATCACGGAAAACATGATTTTACAGTGAAGAGGGGAGATAGAATAGCACAAATGGTATTATCAGAAGTTATAAAAGCTGAATTTATTGAAGCGGAGGTTTTAGAGATTACCGAAAGAGGAAAGGGAGGTTTCGGACATACAGGCATATAAACTTATAAAATTTTAGTATTAAAATTATCTTTGCCCCCATAGAATATAAATGAAGGGGGGCATGTTTATGAGGTTAAGTGAACTTTGCAGTAAAGAAATAATAAACTTAGAAAATGGCGAAAAAATGGGAAGCAACGGTTATATTGATCTAATATTTGATGAGTTAACGGGGAAAATAGAATATATATTAGTGCCGGGTAAGTTCAGGTTTTTTTCTTTTGGTATAAAAAATTACATACAGATTCCATGGAACTCTATAAAAAGAATTGGCCCGGATATTATTATTATAGAGTTGGAGAAATCTAATTACGGAAATAAAATATAATAATTATTGTATTGGAGGTGCTATTTTTTGTCAAAAAACGAACCAAAGATTCAAATTATACCTCTTGGCGGCCTTGGAGAAATAGGTAAAAATATGACTGTAATTCAATACGAAAAAGAAATACTGGTAATTGATGCGGGTTTGATGTTCCCCGAAGAAGACATGCCTGGAATCGATATTGTAATTCCTGATATTACTTATTTAAAGGAAAATCGCGAAAACGTAAAAGCCATCTTATTAACACATGGGCATGAAGACCATATAGGGGCTCTTCCCTATGTATTGCAAGAATTAAATGTTCCTTTATTTGGGACAAAGCTTACTCTGGGACTGGTTGAAGGTAAATTAAAGGAAAATAAAATCAAAAAAAATGTTTCTATGAATGTGGTAAATCCCCTTCAAACTGTAAAAATAGGTAATTTTACGGTGGATTTTTTTCGTGTAAATCACAGCATACCGGATTCCTTAGGCATTGCTATTCATACTCCTGTTGGTACTATTTGTCATACAGGGGATTTTAAATTCGATCAAACCCCTGTAGATGGTAAAATTGCGGATCTTCATAAATTGGCCGAACTGGGCAGCAAAGGAGTATTAGTACTGCTATCGGACAGCACAAATGCAGAAAGAACGGGTTACACTATGTCCGAAAAAGTAGTAGGAGCTACCATAGAGGAAATATTTGGTATGGCCAAGGGAAGAATTATCGTTGCAACCTTTGCATCTAATATACATAGAATTCAACAGGTCGTAGATGCAGCTTTTAAATACGATAGAAAAGTAGCAATTGTGGGAAGAAGTATGGTAAATACCGTTTCTATTGCAGAAAGCTTGGGGTACATTAATCTTCCCGAAAATATGATACTGGAACTCGACGAAATAAGCCATCTTCCAGAAAATAAGATAGTGATTATAACTACCGGTAGCCAGGGAGAACCGATGTCTGCTTTAACTCGAATGGCTATGTCAGAACATAAAAAGTTAGAAATTTTACCGGGCGATACGGTATTAATAGCAGCCACACCTATACCCGGCAATGAAAAACTTGTCGCAAGAACAATTGATCATCTTTTTAAGCAGGGTGCCGATGTGATATATGAAAAGATTTCTGGAGTACATGTTTCCGGTCATGCAAGCCAGGAAGAACTAAAATTAATGATCAACTTAGTAAGACCCAGGTATTTTATACCTGTTCATGGGGAATTCAGGCATCTTATCCATCATGCAAACCTGGCAAAAGAAGTGGGGATACCTGAAGAAAATATTTTCATCGCCGAGAACGGTAGAATTATAGAATTTTCAAAAGATGGTGCGAGATTTTCCGGAAAGGTAACAGCCGGGAAAGTTCTGGTAGATGGTCTTGGTGTGGGAGATGTGGGAAATATTGTATTAAGAGATAGAAAACAATTAGCACAGGATGGAATAATGATTGTTGTTGTTACAATAGATAAAGAGTCTACTGAAGTCGTTGCTGGACCGGATATTATTTCAAGGGGCTTTGTTTATGTGAGAGAATCTGAACAGCTTATAGAACAAGCTAAGGATATTGTAAAACAGGAATTGAAAAAATGTCAGGAGGAAAATATTACCGAATGGTCATCTATAAAATCTGAAGTCCGAGAAGCCTTGGGGAAATTTCTTTTTGAGCAGACACGGAGAAGACCAATGATACTTCCGATAATAATGGAAGTATAAAATATCATATGAATATTAGATTTACTATTAGTAAAGGCTAATATTAGTTAGAAAACTAATTTGGAAGGATGAAATACTATGGCCTTTACTAATAGAAATAATTCCAAAAATATATCAAAAGAAAACCCAACTCAAGAAATTCCTCTACAAACTTCCGTCACCGATACAATTAATCAATTAGGACAAACGGATATACCTCGTTCGGAAAGCAATATTCACTGTCTTTCTATTGTTGGACAAATAGAGGGACATATAATATTACCACCTCAAAATAAAACAACAAAATACGAACATATTATTCCTCAATTGGTAGCTATTGAGCAAAACCCAAAAATAGAAGGACTTTTGATTATTTTAAATACAATTGGTGGGGATGTGGAAGCAGGACTTGCTTTAGCCGAAATGATAGCCAGCATGAGTAAACCTACTGTTTCTTTAATATTAGGAGGCGGGCACTCCATAGGAGTTCCCATTGCCGTTGCAAGTAACTATTCTTTTATAGCAGAAACGGCTACAATGACAATACATCCAATCAGGTTAACAGGTCTTGTGATCGGTGTACCTCAAACCTTCGAATACCTGGATAAAATGCAGGATAGGGTTATTAAATTTATTGTAAACCATTCAAAAATAACGGAGGAAAATCTACGTAAATTAATGTTTAATACAGGGCAGTTAGCCAGGGATATCGGTACAGTTCTTATTGGTGAAGACGCGGTAAGATATGGAATAATTGATGAAGTGGGAGGGCTTGGTAAGGCGGTAGACAAACTAAAGAGCTTAATTGAAGAAAAAAATAAACCCAAAGGAGTAAATTAAGATGATATTATATACACCGATGCCTTATGAAATAATAATGGAGGGGTTTGAAAAATCCAACGTTAATTATAAAGAAATTTCGGTTGATGTGGACTTAAAACTTATAGTAGAACCAATGGATAATTTTTCTGCTAAAATTATAAGAATTATTAGTTCAAATCCTATGGATTATTTAAATCCGGAATTACAACCGGGGAAAATAATTTTATTTAGAATGCATTAATAAAAAGGCTTAAAAGCCTTTTTATTTTTTAAAAAGGATTTTCCTTCTATATGGAGAATTATTTCTTGGTGGGGTGATTCGGTGAAGACAGTAATTAATAAAAAAAGAGGATTGTTTCAAGAAATAAAAGGAATTGTTTTTGTTTTTTTGGGAATGTACTTTATTATATCTTTATATTTTAAAAATACCGGTGCTGTAGGAAATTTTATTAAAAATATTTTATATTTAATCGCAGGCGAAGGAGCCGTTGTATTCAGTGTAATATTTTTGTTTATAGGTCTTTCTTTATCCTTAAAAATAAATAATAATGAACTCAATCTCAGAACAATGGGAGCAATAATAATTTTTATAGTAGTATCCTCAATCCTTCATTTTAAAATTAAAAACAATATTATCTCGGTAAACCTTACTGAGCTAATTAAAGAAAGTATTCTTTATGCAAAACAGGGCAAAGGTGGAGGAATCTTAGGGGCAATAAATTATTATTTTTTCTTTAAATTATTTGGTTTATGGGGATTCTATATTTTTATTACTGCGCTTTCAAGTATAAGCATAACCCTGATTACAGGGTCTTCGCCTATTGATATAATGCTAAAAACTTTTAAAAGACTATGTAAAAGAAAAATTAAAATTAAATCTCCAATAAAGGAAGAATTAGACAAAATAGAGGCTAAAAATGATTTACAAAGCCCTGCAGCGAATAAATCCTTAGAGATAAATGAGTTACCGATCAAGATAAATAATTTGTCCAATAATAACAAATTTTCGAATGATAAAGATGAAGACAATTTTAAAACTGATGTTGTAAAAAAGAATTCCGTATGCGAAAATTATATTGATTATAAGTTACCGCCGATAAGTTTACTGAAAAAATCCCCTGATAAAGGTCAAAATTTAAGCGAAAAGGAAATTTTAAATACAGCTCAGGTGCTCGAAAATACTTTATTAAGCTTTGGGATTCAAGCAAAAGTTATAGAGGTAGGATGCGGACCTACAGTAACAAGATTTGAGCTTCAACCTTCTCCGGGAGTAAAGGTGAGTAAAATTGTAAGCCTTGCGGACGATATAGCTTTAAGCCTCGCTGTACCGGATGTTAGAATAGAAGCTCCCATACCCGGAAAATCAGCAGTAGGTATAGAAATACCTAACAAAGAAGTCTCAAGGGTATTTCTTAGAGATATTATAGAATCTCCTCCTTTTAAAAATTCTGACTCACCTTTAACTGCGGCTTTAGGTAAGGATATTGCAGGTAAACCAATTGTAGCTGATTTACAGGAAATGCCCCATTTGCTAATTGCAGGTGCTACGGGTTCAGGCAAAAGTATTTGCATTAACTGTATAATTTTAAGCATTTTATTTAAAACTACGCCAATGAACGTAAGGCTATTACTGATTGATCCTAAAAGAGTAGAATTATCTTGCTACAACGGTATACCTCATTTATTGACACCGGTTATCAATGATCCGAAAAAAGCTTCTGCCGCTTTAAATTGGATGGTCAGCGAAATGGAAAGAAGATATCAATTATTTGCTCAAAAAGGTGTAAAGGATATCAACAGGTATAATGAAATTATAGGACAAGAAAAACTACCAAAAATTTTAATAATTATTGATGAATTAGCAGATCTTATGATGGTTTCTCCAAAAGAAGTAGAAGATTCCATATGTCGTTTAGCACAAATGGCGAGAGCAGCGGGAATGCATTTGATAGTTGCCACTCAAAGACCTTCTGTAGATGTAATTACCGGCTTGATAAAAGCAAATATACCTTCAAGAATTTCTTTTGCGGTATCTTCTCAGGTTGATTCCAGAACTATTTTGGATATGGCAGGAGCGGAAAAATTACTGGGTAAAGGCGACATGTTATTCTTACCTATAGGAGCTTCTAAGCCTGTAAGAGTTCAGGGAGCGTATATCAGTGAAAAAGAAATTGATAATGTATTAAATTTCATTAAAAACCAGATGAAACCAACCTATGAGAAAAATTTAGAAGAAATTGATGGCGAAATAGAGCAAAAAAATTACGAAGAATTGGATGAACTATTCAGAGAAGCATTGAAAATTGTTTTTGAAAACGGTCAAGCATCGGTTTCTCTTCTTCAAAGGAAATTAAGAGTTGGATATGCCAGGGCTGCAAGATTGATAGATCAATTAGAAGCACAAGGGATTATCAGCGGTTACGATGGTGCGAAACCTCGACAAGTTTTGATAAACAAAGAGCAATATGATAAGTTAATGAATAAATGATAATAACGAAAAGTCGAAACATATAAATATTGTGAAAATTATGCGATTTCCAGGGAAATATTTTTAAAATTATTAGGGGGGCAAAAAAGTCCTATGGAAATAAATGAAATTAAGAATTTTAAGGATTTGGGTGAGTATTTAAAAAATGAAAGAGAAAAAAAAGGTATAACTTTGGATTATATAGAAAAAGAGACAAAAATAAGGAAAAAATATTTATCTTCTATGGAGGAGGGGAATTTTCATTTAATCCCCGGAGGCGATGTATATGTTAAGGGCTTTTTAAAAAATTATTCCCAAATATGCGGTATCGATTATATATCAATTCTAAATGTATATAAAAACCTGGTTAATAATACTGAAATAAAAAATAAAGAAGAAAATCTTATATATAAAGGGGAAACTTCAAAAAAAGAAATCCAGGAAGTGAAACCAAATAAGAAAAAAATTAAAGCGTGGGTAGTTTGGACTTTTACTCTAATAATAATTGCAGGAATAATATACATTCTTAATTTAAACCCTCTGAACTATTCTTTCAAATCCACAAATAACGTAAATAATTTAAATAATTCGGAATCCGTCATTGAATCCCCCACACCAAATCCTGATCAAGATAACTCTCAAAATAATCAAATGCCGGTAAAGGAAAGCAAGGAAGAAGTAAAAGTTGTGGAAGAGACTGCCAAAAAAATTACTGCTGAAGTTTCATCTGAAAAAATTCGGGCAAATATAAAAGTATTATCTGATAAATGCTGGATCTCGGTGAAAGAAAATGGAAAAATTATATTTGAGGGCACCTTACAATCCAAGGAGGAAAAATACTTTGAATCCACCACTGGATTAGAAATTAGAGTAGGAAATCCAAAGGCAATAGAATTTTTTATATTGAATAAAAAACTACCATTAAGCGGCTCAAGCCCTGTAACTATTTTCATTAATAAAATATAGCTAAAAAATATTACTGCTGGAGGTAAATTCGTGGTTGAAAAAATAAGCTTAATAACCTTAGGATGTGATAAAAATTTAGTAGACTCGGAGTTAATACTGGGAACTCTAAAAAAGGAAGGTTACAGTTTTACCGAAAACATTAAAGAGGCTAATGTAATAATTGTAAATACTTGTGGGTTTATTAAAGCTGCAAAAGAAGAATCTTTAAATACCCTTAAAAAAATTGCCGCACAAAAAAAGAATAATAAAAATGTCTTCCTAATAGCTGCGGGCTGTCTTGCTAAACTTCTCGGAGAAGAAATAAAAAATGAAATCCCTGAAATAGATGCAATAATAGGTTCGGGAGATTTATATAAATTACCCGGAATAATCAAGAATAGGAATAGAACGATTGAGATTAGCGATCACTCTCATTTAATTTATTATAATGAGAAAGATAGGATCTTAAGTGATGCCGTTTCAGCAAACTTAAAAATTGCCGAAGGTTGCGATAATTGTTGTTCTTATTGCGTAATCCCCAGGATAAAAGGAAAATACAAAAGCAGGGATATGGAATCTATAATAAGAGAAGCAAGATATTTAGTTTCAAAAGGAGTAAAAGAAATTAACATAATAGCCCAGGATATAACTTTCTATGGCAAAGATTTATATGGGAAATTCAGCCTTTCAGAACTTCTCAAAAGAATAACTGAGATTCCAGGGGATTTCTGGATAAGATTATTATACGCCTACCCTTCTTATATTGATGATCAGTTAATTGAAACGATTGCAGAAAGCGAAAAAATCGTAAAATATTTAGATATTCCCCTTCAACATGTTAATGATAGGATATTAAAATTAATGGGTAGAAAAACCAGCTCCAGAGAAATAAAAATATTGTTTAGTAAATTGAGGCAAACTATCCCCGATATTGCTTTAAGAACTACATTTATAGTAGGATTTCCATCTGAGAAAAAGGAAGATTTTGAGGAGCTTAAAAACTTTATCTGGACTTATCAAATTGACAGGGTAGGAGCCTTTAAATATTCAAAGGAAGAAGGGACATTAGCCTACCATTATAGATTACATTTATCCGAAAAAATAAAAGAGCAAAGATATGAGGAATTAATGAAAGTTCAGAAACTTATTTCCAAAATCATCAACAAACGTTTTATTGGTAAAAAATTAAAAGTTCTTATAGAAGGATATATAAATGAAAGGAATTTATTTTTCGGAAGAAGTTATAGAGACAGCAAAAATGTAGATGGTGTTGTTTTTGTTAAGGGAAATAATATAAAAATAGGAGAATTTGTAGATGTTATCATAAAAGAAGCATACTATTATGATCTTTATGGAGAAAAGGTTTAAAAAAGAGAGGCTTATTCTAAATATTGCCTCTCTTTTTTTATGACAAAAAAAATTTTTATATGCTATAATATTTGAGTAAACAAATATTCGTTTAAGGGGGATAAAATGAAATTTGAAGATTTAGATGTTAAACTAATAGCTATTGTCTTTATCATTTCTTTTTTTCTTTTGATTGCCGGACAGCAAGTATATAAGAAATACGGTATAGATAAACCATTGTTGGAAGAAATTAAACAAAAAAATTATATAAAAAATGTGGAGATTGAAAAATTTAATGATCAGGTAAATATAAAAATAGAACTCAATAAAGTCGAAAGCTTTAAAGAGAGTTATGAAGATTTAAATAAAACAATTCAAAAATATTTAAAAAATAAACCTTACAGGATAACTATTATCAATAAAAGAGGCGAGCTTAGCAATATATATGAAGAAAAAATAAGATTTATAATTTATGAAGCGCAAAAAACTGGCGAATATGTAAAAATGAAGGATTCGATTGATCAACTTTCTACTAAGAAAAATTTTCATGTAAAAATTGAGTTTGATGAGTATATGAATTTATATTTAACAATGGAAAAAAATAATGAAGTGTTTTATCAAGTTTTATTTGATAAATAAATTTACTCTTAAATTTTTGGGGCATAAGGGGTGTTAACGGTGATTTTTGAAATAATACTCGGATCGGTAATTGCCGTATCAATTTTTCTGTTAATAAATGGAATAAATATTCTTCCAATAATTGGCATCGGGTTGTTTTCAATAGTTTTTTTTAATATTTTAAAGAACACCAATAATATAAAAGTTAGTCAAAAAAAGGATAATAATGAAACAAGAATTACCTTTGAGGATATAGGAGGACAGGATACAGCAAAAAACGAACTTCAGGAGGCTTTAGATTTTATAAAAAATTACGATGAGGTAAAAAGAATGGGTATTAGACCCCTCCGAGGTATCCTTCTTACCGGAGAACCCGGTACAGGAAAAACTCTGCTCGCAAAAGCCGCTTCAAACTATATTGATTCCGCTTTTGTTTATGCTTCTGGTAGCGAATTCGTAGAAATGTATGCGGGTGTTGGGGCTCAAAGGGTCAGGCAGCTTTTTAACACTGCAAGAAATTTAGCCCGCAAGAACTCTAAAAGACACTGTATTATATTTATAGATGAAATCGAAATAATAGCAGGATCAAGAGGTAAAAACAATAGCCATATGGAATATGATCAGACCCTGAATCAGCTTTTGGTTGAAATGGATGGGCTTTCTGCAAAAGATGATGATGTAAATATTTTAGTTATTGCTGCAACTAATAGACCTGATATATTAGATCCTGCAATTTTAAGACCGGGTAGATTTGATAGAATAGTAAAAGTTAATTTACCTGATAAAGAAGGAAGACTTGAGATATTAAAAATTCATACTCAGGATAAGCCTCTCGATGTGGATGTAAATTTAGATGCAATAGCAAAAGAAACCTTTGGTTTTTCCGGAGCTCACTTAGAAAGTTTATGCAACGAAGCAGCTATTCTTGCTATGAGGGAAAAAGAAAAGAAAATAAAGCAGAAGCATTTTTTAGAAGCAATAGATAAAGTAATAATGGGAGAAAAGCTCAAGAGAAAGCCCGGAAAAGAAGAAATCCGGAGAATTGCCGTGCACGAAATAGGTCATGCTTTGGCCAGCGAATATTATAAACCGGGTTCCGTATCAGCAATTACCGTAACCTCAAGAGGTCAAGCCCTGGGGTACATGCGTCAGAAAATGGAGGATGACACGTATCTTTTTACAAAAAGGGATTTGGAAGCAAATATTGCAATATCATTGGCTGGAGCTGCCGCTGAAGAAGTATTATTAGGTGAAGCAAGTACGGGTTCAACGAGTGATATTAATCAAGCTGTAAATTATGCTAAAAATATAATTTATTCCGGTATGTCTTCTCTTGGCACGGTAGATAAAAATACACTGCCGCAGCGCGAACTCTATACGGAAATGGTTAAAATCATAAATAATATAAAGGAAGAAGTAAAAGAATTAATAGAAAAATGCAAGAAGGATTTAACCAATATTGTGGAAATTTTAATTGAAAACGAGAAAATTGATGGAGATACTTTCCGAAACTTATTAAAATCTTCAGAAATCTTTAAAGCTGCTTAAAAAACTTTCAAATCTTATTAGAAGGGTGAAAAAGAATGAAGGCAGAAATAATTTGTGTAGGTACAGAATTACTGCTGGGAGATATAGTAAATACAAATGCTTATGTTATTGCCAGAGCACTGAAAGAAATCGGTATTGATGTGTACTATCACACTGTGGTTGGGGACAATTTTGCAAGAATAAAGGAGGTTTTTCTATCTGCCTTAAAAAGATCCGATATTATTATTACTACTGGGGGATTAGGACCGACCAGGGATGATATTACCAAGGATGCAATTGCTGAAGCATTAAATTTAAAAATGATTATCAATGAAGAAGCATTGATAAAAATTGAAGAATTTTTTAAACGAGTCAACAGGGAATTTACTAAAAATAATCTTAGACAGGCTCTGATTCCTGAAACCTCTCAAATAATTCCTAATGAAATAGGTTTAGCTCCGGGAGTTTTACTTGAAAAAGATGATAAAATTGTTATAATGCTCCCGGGGCCACCTTTTGAAATGGAACCAATGCTTTATAATTATTGTATTCCTTATCTTCAGAAAAAAAGCGGAGCAATAATATTTTCTCGTGTATTAAAATTTTACGGAATAGGAGAATCATCCTTAGAAGAAAAATTAATAGATCTAATAGATTCTCAATCGAATCCTACTATAGCCCCGTATGCAAAAATGGGAGAAGTTACCATCAGGATTACTGCCAAAGCAAAAAATAAAGAAGAAGCTATACAAATGATTATTCCTATAGAAGAAGAAATTAAAAGAAGGGTGGGCAATTACATTTACGCCTTTGATGATCAAAAAATAGAAGATGTAGTAGCAAAAATGCTCATAGAAAAAGGTATTACCATAGCAATCGCAGAATCCTGTACCGGAGGGCTTATTTCCCATAAACTCACCAATGTACCGGGTATTTCAAAATCCTTAGAAAGGGCAGTAGTTAGTTATAGTAACAAATCAAAAATCGAGTTATTGGAGGTAAACCCAGAAACAATCGAAAAAACCGGCGCTGTCAGCGAGAAAACTGCGGAAGAAATGGCAATGGGCATTAGAATTAATGCTAAATGCGATATAGGGCTTTCGATTACAGGAATAGCCGGACCCGATGGAGGCACATTGGAAAAACCTGTAGGATTGGTATATATAGGATATTCGGATAAAAATAATACTTTTTCAAAAAAATTTTTATTCAAAGGCAAAAGACAAGAAATTAAAGAACGGGCTGCAAATGCTGCTTTACAATTATTAAGAGAAAAATTACTGGAATTTTAGGAAGGGTGCATTGCTTTTGAGTGAAAATCTAATTAGAACCTTTATTTCCATTGAAATAGACGAAGATACAAAAAAAGAAATAGCAAAATACTGCAGAAGACTTAATTACATTAAGGGCATTAAATGGGTGGAACCCTATAATTACCATTTAACTCTAAATTTTCTGGGAGAAATACCTGAAATTATAATACCAAAATTAATCGAAATATTAGACAAAGTTAGCCTAAAATACAGTAGTTTTAAAATAGAATTAGGGGATATAGGATTTTTCCCAAACTCTAAAAAACCCAGGGTTTTATGGGTGGGTATTAAAAATCCTGAGCAGGTTATTAATATCAAAAAAGAATTAGATGAATTGTTGAAAAATAGTAATATTTCCTTTGATGAAAAAAGTTTTAAACCTCATTTAACTCTGGGAAGATTTAAAGAGGATACAAAACAGATTTTTCTACCGGAAGATTTAAAATTTGAAATTTCTTTTATTGTGAATTCAATTTATTTAATGAAAAGCACACTTTCAAGGCAGGGTCCTCAGTATTCCGTAATTCATTCTTCTTTCTTCAAAAACAATATTGTATAAAATTTTATATGTTTTTTATTTTACTCATTGTGTATAATTAACTTATTACTTATTATTATTTTATTTTTGGAGGGGTTAATATAATGATGGAAAAGCAAAAAGCGCTCGAAATGGCATTGACTCAAATAGAAAGACAGTTTGGCAAAGGTTCTATTATGCGCTTGGGTGAAGCTGCGGCAAAATTAAGCGTAGAAGTAATCCCAACGGGGGCCCTTCCTCTTGATATCGCCTTAGGAGTAGGGGGTGTACCAAGAGGGAGAATCATTGAAATATATGGTCCTGAATCCTCAGGAAAAACTACCGTTGCTTTGCATATAATTGCTGAAGCGCAAAAAATGGGAGGAATTGCTGCCTTCATCGATGCAGAACACGCTTTAGATCCTTCTTATGCAAAAAAATTAGGTGTAGATATCGATAATCTTTTGATTTCTCAGCCCGACACAGGAGAACAGGCATTGGAAATAGCAGAAGCTCTCGTAAGAAGTGGGGCTGTGGATGTAATAGTAGTGGATTCGGTAGCAGCTTTAGTCCCAAAGGCAGAATTGGATGGCGAAATGGGCGATTCCTTTGTTGGCCTTCAGGCAAGGCTAATGTCTCAAGCCTTAAGAAAATTAGCAGGATCCATTAGTAAATCAAGAACTGTAGCTATTTTCATTAATCAATTAAGGGAAAAAGTGGGTGTTATGTTCGGTAATCCTGAGACTACCCCTGGAGGAAGGGCGCTAAAATTCTATGCATCGGTGAGATTAGAAGTACGAAAAACTAATGTTTTAAAGGAAGGGGACGAAAGTATTGGAAGCAGAACCCTTGTTAAAGTGGTAAAAAACAAGGTCGCGCCTCCCTTTAAGCAGGCTGAATTTGACATTATGTATGGTGAAGGAATTTCTAAAGAAGGTTGTGTTCTGGATTATGCGGCGGATATAGGTATAATACAGAAAAGTGGTGCATGGTATTCTTACGGCAATGAAAAAATAGGACAGGGCAGGGAAAATGCAAAACAATTTTTAAAAGAACACCCCGAATTATTAAGAGAGATTGAGAAAAGGGTAAAGGAAAAATATAATATTCTGGATAAAACCGATATAATTCAAACAAATATAGCCAGCGAAAAAAACTTAGATGAAAGAAAAAAGGCATTAGAACCTAAAGCAACAGAAGGGAATAAAAAATGAAGTTTTTGTTTTTTACCGATACCCATATTAGAAACACGAACCCTCAGGGTAGAAAGGATAACTTCCTTGAAACAGTATTGAAAAAATTAGAAGAAATAATTAATATAGCCCGGCAAACTAATGTGAATGCTGTAATACACGGGGGAGATTTATTCGATAGACCTGATATACCTCCTTCTTTGGTGAGAGAAGTGGTAATTCGTTTAAAAAAATTAGATGTTCCTCTATATATGGTTGCCGGTAATCACGATATGTATGGGCAAAATCCAGCTACAATTAAAAGAACAATGCTCGGATTACTGGATTCAATTAATATTATAAATCTTATAAATCCGGGGCAAAAAATCTTTTTTAAAGAAAACGGCATCACCGTAAGATTGACGGGAACACATTTTTTTTATAATTTGGATAAAGAGTATAAAGAGGGCTACAGAGTAAAAAAGGAAGATTGTGATGTGGCTATACATATTGTTCACGGCATGCTCATGGACAAACCTTATTTTAGAACTTCCTTTTTTACCACTATTGATGAAATTATTAATACCGAAGCAGATATCACTTTATCAGGACATTATCACACCGGATTTGGCGTGAAGCAAATAAACGGAAAATATTTTGTAAATCCTGGAAGTGTAGTTAGAATAGATAGCTCATTAATAGAGATGTCAAGAATGCCAAAGATCACCCTGATTGAGATAGAAAATGATATAAAAATAGAAAATATGGTATTAAGAACCGCTTTACCCGGTCAGGATGTGCTGGATAGATCAAAATTGGAGGAAATGGAATTTAAAGAAAAAAAAATATCAGATTTTATTCAGGGTATTAATTCTGCTTCCAGTTTTAAATCTTATGATTTCACAACGATTTTAAACGAAATCTCTAAAAAAGATAATCTAAAAAAAGAAATTGTGGAAGAAGCTTTAAAGAAGATAGAACAGGCTCAACTAACCAGTTCTTTTGATGGTGAAGACCTTGAGGTGATTTAATGAGCAAAATATTAAGCTTAGAGATTGAAAATTTTCAGTCCCATAAAAAAACGAAAATAGAATTTGATGATGGAATGACAGTAATACTGGGACCTACAGATCAGGGAAAAAGCTCGATTATTAGAGCCTTAAAATGGGTCCTTTATAATGAACCCCGAGGAAGCGATTTTATATCGGTGGGGGAAAATTTTTGCCGCGTTAAATTAACTTTAGAAGATAATACTCAAATTATTAGAGAAAAAGGGGTAAACAGAAATAGATATATTTTAATTAAAAACGGTGAAGAAATGGTTTTTGAGGGATTTGGTAATACCATTCCTCAGGAAATATATAAAGCTCACGGTATACCTAAAATAAAGATAGACAAAGATGCCATCTCCTTTGCAAACCTTTCAGAACAATTAGAAGGGCCTTTTTTGCTTTCGGAAAATCCAGCTACAAGAGCCAGAATCCTGGGGAAGTTAGCAGGAATACACGTACTTGATGCAGCTCTAAAAATTACCAATAAAGAATTAAATGATTATAATTTTAAAGAAAAAATTGTATTACAGAAATTAGAAGAGTTAAATAATAGATTAAATGAATACAAAGATTTATATGAAGTAAAGTATAAATTGGATATCGCTAAGAATTTAATTGAGTTTCTAAAAGTAAAGTTGTCTTCATTAAAGAATTTAATGAGTATCAAAGAAAAATTTCAATATATTTCTGAAGAAGAATACAATATTAATTTATTACTTAAAAGCTTACAGACCGTTGAAGGTGCAGAAGAACTAACAAAAACCGCAGCAAAAAAAACACTATCCTTTAAGCAGCTTTTTAATCTATATCAAAAATTAATTGAACTTGAATTACAAAAACTAAGTATTCAAAAAGTGTTAAATGATACGAAGAATGTTTTAATTGCAGAAAGAATTTTTATAGAAACTAATGACAAAATACAAAAATATAAAAAACTTAAAGACTTTTCATTAAAACTTAATAAATTAGAAAAGGAAAGATTATTAATACTATCAATAATGGAAAAGACAAAAGATGTAAATAAAAGCGAGGAATTTTATACAAAAGCAGAGGAAAACCTTAAAAAATATAAGGATTTGTTGGATATAAAAAATAAAATCGTCAACCTTTCAAAGAATATTAAACAATTAGAACAAAAAGCAAATAATTTTAAAGATATATTTAAGATTGAAGAATACTTAAAGCAATTAGATAATAAGAAAACTCTTCTTGAGAAATTAAAAACACTTAAAGAAGAATTAATAGCAAATCAAAATAATATTAATGAAACCCTAAGGTATTCAGAAAAAATTGAAGATTATTTAACTAAGGAATCTCATAAATACGTTTTTTTAATGAAAAAACTTTCTAAGTGTCCTATTTGCTTTAGCATATTAGATGAAAAGCAAGTAGAAAAAATTGCTGCAGAAATTTTATCAAAAGGAGGCAATGATTAATGGACCCAGAAAAAGAAATCCAGGAAATAAAAGAAAAAATAGATAAAGCTAAAGCTCTTAAATATAGAGCAGAAGCAAAACTTGAGGAACTGCAAAGGCAAAAACAGGATTTACTTGTTGAACTTCAAAAATTAAACGTAAAACCTGAAGAATTGGATAAAGAAATTGAAAGACTCGGTAAAGAAATTGAAGACTTACTTTCCAGGGCAAAAAGTATGCTTCCCGAAAATATATAAATTAGGGGATTGGTGAACCCAAATGGAATTAGAAAAAGAAATAGAAATCCTTGAGCAAAATTATCAGAAATTATTTTTGGATTATACAGTTAAAAAAAATATCAAAGAACAGCTTGAAAACGAAAAAAATAAAACCCTTAAAGAATATAATGAAATAAAAGAAAGAGAAGATATTCTACAACAGGTAAGAATTCTTCTGCAGAAAACCGCAGAATTCTCAAGAGAACAGGTAAAACAACAAATAGAAATATTAGTTACTAATTGTCTACAATATGTTTTTGGATCAAATATAGAATTTAAAATATCTATTGAAGAAGCAAGAAATCGCCCTGAAGCGGAATTTTTTGTAATATCCAATTATAATGGTCAAAAAATTATTACAAAACCGCAGGATGCTCGTGGCGGAGGAGTTGTGGATGTTATATCCTTGGCTTTAAGAATTGCCGTATTAGAAAATATATTTAGTTATAAGAAAGGGCCAATCATTTTAGACGAACCTGCAAAGCATGTCAGTAGCGAATATATACAAAATGTTGCGATGTTTTTAAAACATATAAGTGAAGCTTTTAACAGACAGATAATTATGGTTACTCACAATACCTTCTTAAGCGAAATAGCAGATGTGGCTTATAAGGTGGAATTAAAAGAAGGAAAAAGCGTAGTTACCAAAATAAGGAACGAAGATTAGCACTTGCTTGACATTAAAATTAAAAAATTATAAAATAAACTTGAAGCTTTATTGTAAAAAGCTTTAAGGAGGAAAGACCGAGTTCCCCTCGGTTTTTTATTTTGATAAAATAATTTATGAAAGTAAATAGGAAAGGGTTCTGGGGAGGTGAGTAAATATTAATTTTTCGACCGTATTTATAGTTGGAGCAACGGGTTTAATAACCTTTGCTATAGGTTATTTTACAAGAAAATACATTGCCGAAGCAAAAATTAAATCAGCGGAAGACGAAGCAAAAAAAATTATTTCTGATGCTCAGTTAAAAGCTGAATCTTTAAAGAAGGAAGCTTTAATCGAGGCCAAGGAAGAAATTCTAAAACAAAAAAATGAATTTGAAAAAGAACTCAGAGAGAGAAGAAATGAACTGCAGAGAACTGAAAGAAGGTTACAACAAAAAGAAGAAGCTTTAGATAGAAAAGCTGAAATTTTAGAGAAAAAAGAAGAATCTGTAGCAAAAAAAGAACAGGAGATTAATAGATTAAATGAAAAAGTAAAAGAGCTATTCAATACTCAGGTTGCTGAGCTTGAAAGAATTTCCGGTATGACTACAGAAGAAGCAAAAGAATATCTCTTAAATAAAGTTCGTGATGAAATTCGTCATGAAATGGCAATGATGATTAAAGAAATTGAAACCCAGGCAAAAGAAGAAGCCCAGAAAAAGGCGAAAGAAATCATATCCTATGCAATTCAAAAATGCGCGCCGGATTACGTTGCAGAAACTACAGTTTCGGTGGTAACTTTGCCCAATGATGAGATGAAAGGTCGAATTATTGGGAGAGAAGGAAGAAATATTAGAGCATTGGAGACCTTAACAGGAGTAGATTTAATTATCGATGATACTCCGGAAGCGGTTATATTATCAGCGTTTGATCCTGTAAAAAGAGAAATAGCAAAGATAGCCCTGGAAAAATTAATAATAGATGGTAGAATTCATCCAGCGCGAATAGAAGAAATGGTAGAAAAAGCTCAAAAAGAAGTGGAGAATATAATAAGAGAAGAAGGAGAAAAAGCAACCTTTGATGCCGGCATTCACAATCTGCATCCTGAATTGATAAAATACCTGGGTAAACTTAAATTCAGGACAAGTTACGGCCAAAATGTGCTTTTACATTCTATTGAAGTTGCTCATATAGCCGCAGCAATGGCTGCAGAATTAGGAGTAGATGTTCAGGTCACAAAAAGAGCCGGTTTACTACACGATATAGGTAAAAGTGTAGATCAAGATATTGAAGGCCCTCATGCTCTGATAGGTGCCGAGATTGTAAAAAAATTTGGAGAATCACAGGTAATCATAAATGCTATTGCATCCCATCACAATGACGTCGAACCGACATCTATTGAAGCTATTCTTGTCCAGGCAGCAGATGCTATTTCTGCGGCAAGACCCGGAGCAAGAAGGGAAACTCTTGAAGCATATATAAAACGCTTGGAAAAATTAGAAGAAATTGCCAATTCTTTTAAAGGCGTAGAAAAAGCCTATGCTATTCAGGCGGGTCGTGAGATAAGAATTATGGTTAAGCCAGAAGAAATCGACGACCTTGAAACCATTGAACTTGCTCGAAATATTGCTAAAAGGATTGAAGAAGAACTGGAATACCCCGGACATATAAAGGTTAACGTAATAAGAGAAATAAGGGCAACCGAATATGCAAAATAAAAGTGCGCGAATATTTCGCGCACTTTTTTAGATAATTATAATGGGATAATATTTTTCCATCGTTCGGGGAAAAATAAAGAAAGGTTGTGAAAGGTTTGAAAATATTGTTCATTGGAGATATCGTGGGTAGACCGGGACGAAATATATTAAAAGAAAATTTAAAGAATATCATTGAGGAGTATACGGTTGATTTTGTAATTGCCAACGGAGAAAATGCAGCCGGAGGTAATGGCATAACGAAAAAAGTTGCTGAAGAACTTTTTGAGACAGGAGTTAATTTTCTTACCATGGGCAACCATGTTTGGGACAATAAAGATATTTTTACCTTTATCGATAATGAAGAAAGAATTATTCGTCCCCTTAATTATCCCCCGGGTACTCCCGGCAAGGGTTCAAAAATTATAGAGATAAAAAATAACCTTAAAATTGGTATAATTAATATATCCGGTCGTACATACATGCAAAATTTAGATTGTCCTTTTAGAACCTGCATAGAAGAAATCGAAAAAATCAGTTCTATTACAAATATTATAATTGTCGATTTTCATGCTGAAGCTACTTCTGAAAAACAAGCAATGGGTTGGTACTTGGATGGAAAAGTATCTGCCGTAATAGGCACTCATACTCATGTTCAAACAGCAGATGAAAGAATATTGCCAGGAGGCACCGCATATATCACCGATGTTGGAATGACTGGAGCTTTCAATTCCATTTTAGGAGTCGAAGTTGAAGGTGTCATAAAAAAATTTATAACCCAATTACCGGCAAGATTTGATGTGGCAAAAGGAATAGCACAATTAAATTCTGTTTTAATAGAAATAGAAGAAAATACAGGAAGAGCTACTTCTATTAATAGAATAAATTTATTAAAATAATTTTAAAAAACAAAAGGAATTTTATGTTTTTTAGAGAATAATAAATTAAACAATGTAAAATTTTTAAGGAGGAATTAAAAATGGAAGTATTAAAAGTGTCAGCTAAATCAAATCCAAATTCTGTAGCCGGGGCTTTAGCTGGTGTAATTAGAGAAAAAGGAGCTGCAGAAATTCAAGTAATAGGCGCCGGAGCACTTAATCAAGCAGTAAAAGCTATAGCGATTGCAAGAGGGTATGTAGCTCCCAGCGGAATTGACCTGATTTGTATTCCCGCTTTTACCGATATAGAAATAGAAGGCCAGGAAAGAACAGCAATAAAATTAATAGTAGAACCTCGATAAACCTATAAATAATACTGAACATTATATACATAAAAGTTTTTAAATTAATTTTGAGATTAGATAGCCTGTTTTATACAGGCTTTTTTGATTTCAAGGAGGAAATACAATGAAAATCGACCTTCATATTCATACAAATTTTTCCGATGGTAAACTGACTCCCGAAGAAATAGTTGATAAGGCAATAGAGTTTAAACTCAAAGCTATTGCTATAACAGATCATGATACTGTAGATGGAATAAAGTTTGCTATAGATAAGGCAAGGTTTTATCCTTTTTTGGAAGTTGTACCAGGAATAGAAATTAATACCGACTTTGAAGAAGAAGAAATTCACATTCTGGGATATTATATAGACTATCAAAAGCCTTTTTTACAAGAAAATTTGAGAGAATTACAGAAAAAAAGGGAAAATAGAATCAAGGATATGGTAGAAAAACTAAATAAACTTAAAATTGATATAAAAATCGAAGAGGTAGAAAAAGAAGCAGAAGGCCCTTCAATTGGAAGACCTCATGTAGCAAGGGTACTAGTAAAAAAAGGTTATGTTTCCTGTGTAGAAGAAGCTTTTTCATTTTATTTAGATAGAGGAAAGCCCGCTTACGTTCCCCGTTATAAATTATCGCCCGAGGAGGCAATTGAGCTAATCAAAAAAAGCGGAGGCGTTCCTGTTCTTGCTCATCCGGGATTGATTAAAAATAAAGAATCAATTATAAAAATTATTTTTAAGGGGATACAAGGAATAGAAGTGTATCACAAAGAGCACAATGAAGAAGCGGTAAGATTTTTTATGGAATTAGCCAAGGAATACAACCTACTTATGACAGGGGGTTCTGATTGCCACGGAGAACCTTTAATATTGGGCAGTCTCCCTGTACCCTATGATTTTTTACTAAAGCTTAAAGAATATGTGTATCATAAAATAATTTCATAATTTTGTATACACCAAATCAATTATTTTTGTATTTTTTCTATTAATGAGATAAATTGGAAGGATAAAAATAAATTATATAGAATACATTATACACGAAGAAAAATAATTTAAATAAAGGAATTTGAGGTGAGAGAGTGTCTGAAAAAAAGGTTGAAATTAAGATTGATCTGAAAGCATGCAAAAAATGTGGAATATGTATTGCTTTTTGTCCAAAAAAAGTATTTAACTCCGAAAACGGTAAACCCGTAGTAGCAAATCCGGAAGCCTGTATTAATTGTAAATTATGCGAATTAAGGTGTCCTGACTATGCTATAGTGGTAGGTGATGATAAAGATGACAAATAAGCCTGTATTAATGCAAGGTAATGAAGCCTGTGTAGAAGGTGCAATAGTAGCGGGAATGCGTTTTTATGCCGGTTATCCTATTACACCATCTACAGAAATTGCGGAAATTGCTGCGGAGAGGCTCCCGAAAGTGGGAGGAAAATTTATTCAAATGGAAGATGAAATTGCCAGTATGGGGGCTGTTATAGGTGCTTCCCTTGCGGGTTTAAAATCCATGACAGCTACCAGTGGCCCAGGTTTTTCTTTAAAACAAGAAAACATAGGCTATGCATGTTTAACCGAGGTCCCCTGCGTTATAGTCGACGTTCAAAGGGGTGGACCGAGTACCGGGCTTCCTACTCTTCCTGCTCAAGGAGACGTAATGCAGGCAAGGTGGGGTACTCATGGTGACCATCCTATTATCGTTTTATCTCCATCTTATGTGAGAGAAGTATTTGATATGACCGTACGTGCTTTTAATTTGTCGGAAAAATACAGAACTCCAGTAATACTTCTGATGGATGAAGTTATTGGACATATGAGGGAAAAGGTGATTTTACCCGATCCTTCCACAGTAGAAGTAATAAACAGGAAAAAACCCGATTTATCAAAGATTACTAAATACAATCCATATGAAGATGTGGATGGAGATGGAATTCCCCCTATGGTAAATTTTGGTGAAGGTTTTCCCTATCATGTTACTGGATTAATACACGATGTTTATGGTGCTCCTTCCACTAACCCTGAAGTGACTTTTAAATTGATTTCAAGATTAATGAAAAAGATAGAAAATAATATAGATGACATTATAGATTATGAAAAATTGTATACGGAAGATGCTGAAACAGTTGTAATTTCTTTTGGCTCTACAGCTCGTTCAGTTACAAGAGCGGTAAAAATACTAAGAAATGATAATGTAAAAATTGGAGCATTGAGATTAAAGACGATTTGGCCCTTCCCTAAAACGGCGATTAACGAACTTCCTGATAGTGTTAAAAATATAATTGTAGCAGAGATGAATTACGGTCAATTAATAGAAACTATTGAAGCTACTTCAAAAGGAAAGTTTAACATATTCGGATTAAATAAATTTAATGGTGAACTTATTAGCCCCGATGAGGTAATCAATAAAGTTCGGGAGGTATTAAACAATGCGTAAAAGCCTTGAGAAATATTATAGGACCGAAAGATTGCCCCATATATGGTGCCCGGGTTGTGGTCATGGAATAGTAACAGGAGCGGTAATAAGAGCTATAGACAATTTAAATATTGATCAAAATAAAATTTGTATAGTGTCTGGTATTGGTTGTTCTTCTCGCGCTCCGGGTTATTTAAATTTTAATACCCTTCATACTACTCACGGAAGAGCTCTTGCTTTTGCAACTGGGATTAAGCTTGCTAATCCCGAATTAAAAGTAATTGTTTTAACGGGAGATGGAGACTGTACTGCCATTGGCGGTAATCACTTTATTCATTCTGCAAGAAGAAATATAGATATTACAACTATTATTTTTAATAATAATATATACGGTATGACGAGTGGTCAATACTCTCCAATGACTCCAAAAGGTGCTTTTGCTACCACAGCCCCCTACGGAAATATTGATAGAAATTTTGATCTTTGCAAGCTTGCTCAAGCCGCAGGCGCAACATATGTGGCAAGAGGTACAGTTTATCATGTCCCTCAATTGATAAAGATGATAGAAAAAGCTATTACTCACAAAGGTTTTTCGGTGGTAGAAGCTGCAACAATTTGTCCCACTTATTTTGGCAGGAAAAATAAAGTAGGTTCCCCTGTAAAAATGATGGAAATTTTAAGAGATAACACAATTACAATCAAAGCTGCCGAAAAGATGAGCAAAGAAGAATTAGAAGGCAAAATAGTAATGGGAGAATTTTATGAAGAAACTGCGCCAGAATATACGGAAGAATATATGAAAATTATTAAAAATGCTCAGGGGGTAGAATAGAATGGATGATAGATTTGAATTGAGACTAAGTGGTTCCGGCGGACAAGGTTTGATTCTGGCAGGTATTATTTTAGCCGAAGCAGCAATTATTGATGGAAAAAATGCTGTTCAATCCCAGTCTTATGGACCCGAAGCACGAGGCGGAGCCAGCAGAGCTGAAGTAATAATAAGTAATAGTGAAATTGACTACCCGAAAGTTACAAAGCCTAATGTTCTTCTTGCTTTATCAGAAGAGGCTTTGAAAAAATTTAAAGATAATGTTTCAGAAAAGGGGATAATAATAAAAGATTCCTTACTTTCAAAAATAGATTCTCCCTTTAAAATTTATGAGCTTCCGATAATTGAAACTGCCCAAAATAAAATTGGAAGGTCTATGGTAGCAAATATTGTGGCCCTGGGAGTAATCACAGAGCTAACCGGTATTGTAAGCAAAAAAGCTATAGAAACTGCTATATTAGCAAGAGTTCCCAAAGGAACGGAAGAATTAAACAAAAAAGCTTTATACGCAGGTTTTGAACTGGCAGCAGAAGCTAAAAAATAAAAAGTAACTTACGAAAGGAGGGAAGCATTTAAATTTATTCTAATTTATTCTCTTTAAAATTAAAATAAATAGAGGGGGAGTTTACCATGGTAGAAACCTTAAATCCTTTTGAGATAGTACAAAAACAAATAAAAACTGCATGTGACAAACTCGGTTTAGAAAATTCTTATTTTGAAGTACTAAAAGAACCGGAGAAAGTGTTAACCGTTTCAATACCGGTAAAAATGGATGATGGTTCAGTAAAAACCTTTATAGGATATCGTTCGCAGCACAGCACAGTATTAGGGCCAGCAAAAGGTGGAGTAAGATTTCATCCCGATGTAACAATGGACGAGGTAAAAGCCTTATCTGCATGGATGACTTTTAAATGTGCCGTTATAGGGTTACCTTACGGTGGAGGAAAAGGCGGAATCAAAGTTAATCCTAAGGAGCTTTCAAAAGGTGAACTGGAAAGGTTGAGCAGAGGATATTTTGCTGCAATCAGTCCTATTATAGGTCCTGAAAAAGATATTCCTGCTCCTGATGTTTACACCAACGCGCAAGTTATGGCCTGGTTTATGGATGAATTCAGCAAATTAAGAGGTTATTACTGCCCGGGTGTTGTAACAGGAAAACCAATTGTTATTGGAGGTTCTCTCGGAAGAAATGAAGCTACAGCTCGCGGAGCAATGTTCACAATTAGAGAAGCGGCAAAAAGAGTGGGAATTGATCTTAAGAATGCTACCGCGGCAATTCAGGGATTCGGAAATGCAGGAAGCATTGCGGCAAGACTTTTAAATGAATTGGGCTGTAAAATAGTTGCTGTAAATGACTCCCGCGGCGGTGCCTATAATCCTGAAGGCCTTGATCCTAAAGCTGTTCTCGAATATAAGAACAAAAATGGCACGGTAAAAGGATTCCCTGGTAGCAAGGATATTACCAGTGATGAATTACTATCCTTAGATGTGGACATTTTAGTACCAGCTGCATTAGAAAATGTAATAACGAGCAAAAACGCTGATAACATCAAAGCAAAAATCATAGGCGAAGCTGCAAATGGCCCCACCACACCTGAAGCAGATGAAATTTTATACAAGAAGGGTGTTCTGGTAATTCCCGATATTTTGTGCAATGCCGGCGGAGTAACTGTATCATATTTTGAATGGGTACAGAACTTAATGAACTTTTACTGGACGGAAGAGGAAGTAAATCAAAGGTTAGAGCATTTAATGGTAAAAGCTTTCAATGAAGTTTACAGCCTACATAAGGAATACGGGGTAAATATGAGAGAAGCTGCATACATGGTTGCTATAAAGAGGATTGCAGAAGCCCTGAAGGTAAGGGGCAGAGTATAAAAAAATCCCTCCCTTTTCAGGGAGGGATTTTTAAATAAAAGTTATGATAACTATACATTTTTGGTATGTAAGTTATTACAAATTACTAAAGGATTTTTTTTATAAATATAGAATTTATAAAATATAGAAGAAAGACAGGAGGGTAGTTGTAAATGTTTGACAAAGAAACCCTTAGCAGGATAGAAGCAGAACAAAAAAGATGGGAAGACACAACTTTAAAAAAGACGATTGCGAAAGCACCCGAAAGATACGAAAAATTCTATACCGGTTCAAATATAGA
>NZ_LOHZ01000031.1 GCF_001601575.1 Thermovenabulum gondwanense | reverse complement strand
GGTTCCCTGCAAAGTCTTTTCCTTCCATGAGGGTGCTGGCTATCTGGAGGATGTTTACGGAGTCGAGTTCGAATACGGGTTTTGTGGTTTTGTGGTCTCCAAAGTAGGGATGGTCTCCGGTGAGGGCGAGGATGTTTTTTATTCCGAGGGCTCCTGCGGATAAGAGTTCGCCCTGTACTGCTATGCGGTTTCTATCCCTTCCGGTTATTTGCATTACGGGTTCTACGCCTTCCTGGAGGAGTATTAACGAGGCACCCAGGGAGGACATCCTTACTACGGCGCTTTGAAAGTCGGTGGTGTTTACGGCATCTACCCTGCCTTTTATTGCTTTTGCGCATTCTTTGAGTTTTGCGGTGTCTATTCCTTTTGGCGGTGCAAGTTCGCAGGTTACGGCAAATTGGCCGGCGTCGAGTTTTTGTTTTAAGGTCATTTTTTTCCCCTCCTTTGTGTTTTATTTTTGCGGTGTTATTTTTCTTGGATGGTAGGCTTTGCTGTGGTCTTTTGGGGGTTTTATTTGAAGAAGTTTATCCGTCTGGCCTAATTTCTGGAGTTTTTGGTATATGAGTATCCAGGCGCAGTCGTTTTCGGGGTCAAGTTCGCATTTTCCGTTTTTTGCACCGCCGCAGGGCCCGTTTAATAGCCCTTTAGCGCATTTTGTTACGGGGCATATGCCTCCGGTCCAGGCAAGTTCGCATTCGCCGCAGGCTCTGCAGGCTTCGGTAAAGTGCCCTATTCTTTCTACTTCGCCGATAAAGAGGGTGTCGTTGGCGGGGTATACGGGTTTTTCCT